>NZ_CAJMXG010000030.1:0-19850 GCF_905219725.1 Oscillibacter sp. CU971 | reverse complement strand
CCGCGCCCCCTTTTCCTTATTTTATCATTTTATCACATCTGCTATCATTTCGGGGGATTAAATCAGCGTTTCCTTAACTTAACAGCTGGTTTTAGGACAGTTTACTTCAAAAAATCAGGGGGGTAAAAATTGCTTTTATAGCATTTCAGCGACAAGTTATGTTTTGAGCGCAAGCGTGATTTCTGCAAAAAAAAACGAAAACAGCCGTTTTCTGATACATTTCCGGGGCATGTTGAGATTTTAGTGAATCGCAAATCTTATAAATGGATTTCCTTGCTGTTAAGATAAGGCGGCACATCTTTTTGAAAAATCCCTCAATTTTGGCTCTCAAACCGGCTTTTTCAAAAAATAACGCCGCGAAGGAGGGCGGGAGTTCAGCCCCCGTCCCCTCTTTTTTACGCCGCGACGCGATAGGTAAAGCCAACAAAGCCTTTCGCTTTCAAATTGCGTTTGTCTCGCCGTCCTTCCCTGATGGGAACGGTGTACCGGCTGATCTCTTGAAGCAGCTTCTCACTGTCGGCGCTGTTTGCCCTGAAATACTCCCGGCAAAGGGCCACCGCCATCTTGAAATTGACGCGGTAGGCGTGAACGCCGTCTGTTGGTTGTTTGACAACTGCCTCTTGGACAACTCTGCTTGTAAAGTTGAACATTGTCAGCGCCGCCCATATCTCTTGCTCCGCAAAAGCATCCCGCTTGCCGTGGAGATTCACCAGACCTAACGTATATTTGAGGTCACGAAAGCTGGTTTCAATTCCCCAGCGCAAGTGATACAACTCCCGTATATCCTCCAGCGCGAACGCGCGCGGCAGAGATGTGGCGATTGTCTCAAACTCTCCCGTTTCAAGCTGGAACCGGACAATGTGCGCCTTCATTTGATATGGACTCTGGAAGTCCCAACACCCCCGGCGCGTCTTTGCCCCGGTTTGCTTTTTTTGGGGACTTGCAGGAAGATATAACGCTTCTGTTTGTCCTCGTTCGTTTAGGTTGTTGTGATGATAAACGTAATGTCGCAATCCAACTCAAACATGGGCAGTCGCGCCACTTCCCGCATTGAGGATCGGCTTTGCTTAATGCGGATTAGAAAGTCCGTGTTTGGCTTTTCAAGCAGATGAGCCATTACGTTGTAACTTTCGTAACCGCGGCCTGCAATTATGATTGTTTTTTCTGAAAAATGATTCCGTTTCAACATTCCAATCAATGCACCGATTTCGTCCTTCTGCGGCTCCGACTGGATGAGCGCGTCGTAAAATGTCTTGTTGCACAGGTCGTAAAACGGATTGAGGTGCAACTGGTTGTACCCATTAGGCACACTCTCATTTTGAACGAAAGAAGGAGCGTTGGGATTGTGCGGGATGTTGACGGACGTTCCATCTACCGCCAGCAGACGATAGCTGCGAAAGTTTCCGCTATCCTCGCAAGAAGTATTGAAACGTTGGAACACGTCCCGGAATGTCTCCGGGCTGATTTGTGCACGGCGCTGTGAAACGGCGGCGGGGGTTACATCAATGTTTGCCCGATGAAGCTCCTTCGCCAAAGAGCCGCCCTCAGCACCGATTAACAGACGAATGACACCCCAGATATGGACAATTTGCGGTTGCGGGACAGTTGGCCCATTCCCGCCTTTTCAGCCGCTTTTCTGACTGCGTAGTCAAGCGCCTGTTTTATATAATTGATATTCAAATTTGTTTCCTCCGTTGGCTGTTCTGGCCGCCGGACGAAAAAAGAACGACAAAAACACACCCCAAAACATGGGGCGTATCCTTGACGTTCTCGTTCGCTACTAACTATCAAAAAATGTGTATATGAAAGGCTATAAAAATCAACCAAAAATGGAAGACAAATTTAAAATATCAAACAAAATCAAATTCTATGAACTTAATAAAAATGTGGTTATTGTGGTTCATCTGAAAATTTCCATGCGACCGTCTGTCACGACGACTGCTTACAGCAGTAGCACATTCCATATGAACTTTCAACATTTTCTCGATTTTTTACACTTCATTCACATTTTTCCCTTAGCTTAATAACTATTGCGAATTTCTCTATGCGTGTTAAGAGGGCAAATGCCCCGCATTTGCCCTCTTAAACCCTTAACTTAATGACATTGGCCGGAGAGCTTGGGTACTTTCTTCGAGGAGGCGCGAAAAAGCGGCGTGTTTGAGCTGTACTACATTGACCTCGCAACGGGCCTCCGGCGGCAGGGCCTCCGCCAGAATGGGAAAGTAGTCGAGGCCCCACTGAAAACGAAAAACTCCTGCCGCAACATTGCGATAGAAGCGGATACGCTTCCATGACCTCCGTTACACGTTCTCAGTGCTGGCATTACAGAATGGAGTAGACGTGAAAACCCTCTCCGCCATGCCGGGTCACGACAGCGCTGAATTCACCCCAGACACCTACGCCCATGTGACCACCTCCATGAAGAAACAGGCGGCAAGCGCGTTCCGCTCCATTTGAGGCTGGTTGCTCAGGATGTCCGCCGCCTTTCGCGCCGTCCATTCCGCTGCTTCTGTATAGAGTTTTCCTGTTCCGGGTCAAGCTACGGGTCAAACAGCCCGGCGGGAACAGGCGGCCGCTTCTCCCTGCTCCTACTGCGGCAATACATTCCGCCTCAAGCTGGTATAGGCCAGCAGAATGTAGATGGCATAGATCAGGAAGAAAATCCCCAGTGAGATTGCCGCAATGGCCCCAGGGCTGTTCATCCCCACCATCACTCCCGGCTCGGGGGCGCGGGACAAGTGGAGGATAAAGGGTATGCCGATCAGCACAGGGGGCACGGCGGGCAGGACATAGTAAATCGTGAACTGGCGGCCCAGGGCCTTTGCCATCTCCCGCCGGTCCATCCCCAGCTTTTGCAGGAGCTGGAACTGCTGCCTGTACCGCTCTGTCTCGCTGAGCTGCTGGATGGTGAGAATCGTGGCGGCGGTCATGGTCAAGGCCAGGGCCAGATAGAAGAGGGNAAAGACGACCAGGACCGTCTGGGNCGCCTCTTCCGCCTTNTCCGAGGCTCTGGTGTGAATCTCATCATAGCTTGGCTCCAGAAGATTCTGCTCTCCCAGCCTGTAATTGATGTCACACAGAAGGTCAAATTGGGACTCCGCCACCGGCTGGGCAGTCTTGGCCGCANAGGCGTGGTGAANCANCGGAAGGCCCTCCGCCGCCTCGTCCGGTACTATGAGGATATACCGCGCCCCGTTGCCCGTGTCGTAATTTTGCAGCAGGTGTTCCGCGTGGACCCCGCCGGGAATCAGGCTGGCGCCTCCCAGGGAGATGGGCTGGGTGTAGCCGGTCAAGTGCTTTTCCAGGTAGGCCCTGCAGTGGATGAGATACTCCCCCGGCTTCAATTCCACCGGCGGGTATCCGGCAATGGCGCGGAGCGCGGCGTAGTCGCTGTACCGCAGCACCGGGTCCCGGTCAAAGTAGCGGTGATAGTCCTCTCCCATGCGCTCCACGTAGTCCATGACCCGGCTGTCCTCCGCTTGGTAGACGCAGTAGTGCAGCTCCCGTTCTACGGAAATATTGTCCTGGATGAAATCGAAATAATCCCGGCTGACCGGCCCGTCGCCGGCAGCGCCGATATACAGGTCGAAGCAGGCGCTTTCCGCCGCACGGCCCGCGAAAAGCCCCCGGAAAACCAACCCGGCCCCCTCGGAGATCAGGGTGGCCGTAAAAATCATGGAGATGGTGGCCATCAGCACACCCATGGTGGCCAGCTTGGCTGTCAGAGTACGAAACACCAGCAGGCTTTGCCCCCGGTACTTCCGGGCGGGCCGCCGGTCGAAGAAGGCGGGTACACCGGAGGCAAAGCTAAGGAAAAAGCCGAACAGGAACGCAATGACGCATCCCGCCCCGATGACGCCCAAAATGGCGCCCCCCGCCATCAGCAGACAGGTTCCGGCCACACCCAGCACAATGGAGAAAGAGAACATCCAGCGGCGCACAGTTCCCGTTTGAATGACCATGCCCTCGTTAGCGCGGTCAACATAGATCAGGTCGTGGATATTCGCCCTGCGGATATATTTGCGGCTGCGGCGAAGGGCAAAGAGATAGATCAAGGCAAAATAGAGGACCGTCAGCCCCAAGGCGGGGAGGGAAAAGCCAAACGAAAAGGCGTAGGGCTGGCCGAACAGCGCCAGCACAATGGCGCGGAAGGCCTGATAGAGCAGCCCGCCCAGGGCGGTCCCCAGCACCAGGGCACAGCCGCCCACAGCCAGATTTTCCAGAAAGAACAGCCGGGCCAATTGCCGGTTTTCCAAGCCAATGAGCAGATAGAGCCCCAGCTCCCGGCCCCGGCGCAGAAGCATGAATCTGGTGGCGTAGGCCACCAGCCAGCCAAAGACGCACACCACCACCACGCTGGCCAGCACGATCATCAGGGGAAGTACGGAGATACCCTTGGACAAGGTGATGATCTCCTGAGAGAATACCAGCCCGTTAAACGAATACAGCAGGGCCGCGGCCATGACCACTGTGACAAAGTAGACCAGATAGTCCCGGGCCTGCCGCTTGGCGTTGCGCAGGGAGAGCTCAGATAACGTCACTGACATCACCCCCCAGCGCGGCCAGAACATCCAGAATCTCATGGTAAAACACAGGCCGTCCCCGTTCTCCCCGGAGCAGCTCGTTGAACACCCGTCCGTCCTTCAAGAACAGCACCCGTTTGGCATAGCTGGCGCTGTAGGCGTCGTGAGTGACCATGAGGATGGTGGCGCCCAGACTGCGGTTCATGGCGGTCATGATTTCCAGCAGATTCTTGGATGCTTTGGAGTCCAGGGCCCCGGTGGGTTCGTCCGCCAGCAGCAGGGACTGCCCCGCCACCATTGCCCGGGCGACAGCGGTGCGCTGCTTCTGGCCCCCGGAAACCTGATAGGGAAATTTCGTCAGGACGTCGGTGATGCCCAGTTTTCCAGCCACCTCCCGCACCCGGTTTTGCACCGTTCCGGGGTCCTGGTGATTCAGGGAGAGGGCCAGGCCGATGTTTTCCTCAATGGTCAGGGTATCCAGCAGATTGAAGTCCTGAAACACAAAGCCCAGCCGTTCCCGGCGGAACTTGGCCAGTTCGCTTTCCGACAGGCCGGCGATACTCACCCCGTCCAGGAGAATCTCCCCGGCGCTGATGGTGTCGATGGTGGAGATGCAGTTGAGCAGGGTGGTTTTTCCGCTCCCCGACGCACCCATGATGGCCAGGAACTCCCCGGCCTCCACATCGAAGCTTACCCGGTCCAGGGCTTTGGTGACATTGTTTTTGCTTCCGTAATATTTTTCAATGTTTTGTACCTGCAGCATATCGTTTGCCTCCTTTGCTTGCGGCTCTATGGTACACCAAAAGCGAAGGCCGTTGTATCGAAGTCCTATTGATTTACCTTACAGTTTTGTAAGGTTTTCCTTTGCGGGAAAGGTCAGCGTTACCGCCGTTCCCTCCCCCTCCCGGGAAGAAATATCCAGTCCCAGCTCCAGAAAACCGGCCAGCTTCCTGCATAGATACAGGCCCATGCCGGTAGAGCCGCCGCGAGAGCGTCCATTGCTGCCGGTGAAGCCCCGCTCAAACACACGGGGCAGCTCATGGGCGGGGATGCCGATGCCGTTGTCGAAGACGGTAAGCCGCACCTGTTTTCCGAGGGGACGGGCCGAGATTGTAATGACCGGAGCTTCCCCCCGGTAGCGGGCGGCGTTTTGGAGCAGTTGGCCCAGGATAAAGACCGCCCATTTTTCATCGGTATAAACCGTGCCGCCCAGCCCCTCTGTCTCCACCTGGATGCCGTTTTGAATCAATAGGGAGCGGTGGTTTTCAATGGCCTGGGCGGCAATTTTCTCCAGCTCTGTCTTCCGGAGCAGGCAGTCTTGCTCCGGGTTTTCCGCCCGGGCATAGAACAATGCCCGCTCTACATGGGCCTCGATTTGACCAAGCTCCGCTGTGAGCTTCCGGCGGGTGTCCCCGTCCAAATCCCGGCAAATAAGCCGGGCGGCGGTGATCGGGGCCTTGATTTCATGCACCCAGCGTTCCACATACTCCCGGTACTCCCTTTGGGATGCCCGGGCGTCGGACACCGCCCCCGTCATGGCCCGGCCCGCCCGGCGGGTTAAATTGAACAACCGCCGGGCATAGAGGTTTTGGGGAGGCGGGACGCACTCGGCAAACAAATATTTTTGGTCCAAACTGTCCAGAATGGATTCCAGCTCCCGAAGATAGGCACGCTGACGGGAAAAGTCGTAAATCTGTGCCGCCGCGAAAATAAGCAGCAGGACAAACAGCAAAATAATCAGAACACCCGGCTGCGTTCCTGTGGCAAAGAGGAACAGCGCCGCCAGTCCGATGCAAATCAGTTGGAGCGCGAGCCGCCCCAGCCGGTCCGACAAAAATTCCAGAAGGGTCATAGCTGATACCCCATTCCCCGCCGGGTCTTGACGGCACCGGGCAGGCCAAGCGCCGCCAGTTTCCCCCGCAGCCGGGTCATATTCACGCTGAGCGTATTGTCGTCGATGTAAATCTGATGGTCCCATAGCGTATCGATCAGATCGGCCCTGGAGACAATTTGCCCCGCGTGAGCCATCAGGCAGGCTAATATTTGCAGCTCGTTTCGGGTGAGGTCCGCGGTGTTTCCGTTGGCCGACACAATGCCTTTTGTCAGGCTCAGGCACAGCCCGCCAGCCTCCAGAACATCCGCCTGCGCCGGCCCGCCTCCGGTGCGGCGCAGGACGGCCTTGATCCGGGCCAGCAGGACGGGGACGCTATAAGGCTTGGTGATGTAGTCGTCACCGCCCAGGCTCAGCGCCCGCACCTCGTCCACACCGGCGTCCCGGCTGGTGACAAAGACCACCGGCGCGGGAATGGCCTTCCGCAGAGACGCACAAAGAGAGAAGCCGTCCTTGCCCGGAAGGCCGATGTCCAAAAGAATTAAGTCCGGGCGTTCCTGCGCCGCCTGAGCGGGTATATCGATAAAGTCCGTAATTACCAGAGGCGTATATCCCTCATTTTCCAGGAGCAGCGCCAGTTCCTCCCGAATGGCCGGGTCATCTTCTACGATCATGATCTTCTGCATGCGATCTGCCTCCGTAAACTGTTTTTTTCATCATAGCACGAAAGCACAGCAGATGTCCACAGTGGGAACGATCATCGCGGGAAGCGCATACGGTCTCCATCCCGGAACAGGGGACGGAACAGAGGAAATCGGGGAATTTTGAGGAAGGGGGCATCTGTATCCCAATCAACAGGCAGCAGTGTGCGGCAAAACAAAATACCAATGTGAAGGCAGTTTTCCCCACCTAAGGATGGGACCAAGCATCGCCGCAGGCTTATCGCCGGCCACACGCGTCGGGGCAAAGCCCCGGCACCCTCTGTCCCTAAAGGGGAGCGGAGAACGGAGCGCCGGGAAGGGAAACGCGCTGCAGACCAGCGGAATAGCCCGTGTATCGGCGTGTGGCCCGCTGTGTGCGATTTTATGGAGGAAAGCCCCCTGTACCCCGCCCCAGTGGACGAGCCGCCATGTTGGGGTCTTGTGGGTGGTTGTCAGTAAGAGCAGAAAACCAGGGTGATTCATCCGTGGATTGCACCACTGTCTACAAGGAGAAAGAGGTGCGGCCACTCTACCCAACCAGAACCGGTTTTCGAAAGTTTATACAGTACAAAAATATGTGGTGGCGCCGGACAGGCTACAGAGAAACGGGCAGAACGGGGAGAATGGATTCTTAATTTCTTTGATACGCTTTTTGAAACTATCCGGCTCTGCAATGTATTCCCGCAGGAACAGCCCCTAGCGTCCTGCATAGGACGCAAAAAGAAATCTGTGCGCTCAGGCGGCCTCGTACACAACGGCTTGCAGGACTTCTCGCCTCCAATGGTTTATAAAATCCTGAACCGCATGTGTTGGGTCCTGATTACCCTGGCCGCGCACCTGGACGATTCTCCGATGACGGAGTTCGATAGTATAAAAAGGCTTAACCACGTCCTCACTCCGCCGGAGGAACAGTATCAGGCACTCTCTCTTGGCAATGCGGCTCACATAACCGCCAACGCAATGACGCAGGGCGTTGCCCTCCTGGACAACATCATTCGGTGTATCGGGCCGAATGATTTTCATGCCCTTGTACTCGAAGTCCAGGCTGTTCCCGATGCGGGCATAGGCAGCGGCGAAGTCGCGCAGAATTTCCGTGTCATTCTTGGCCTCGATATGCTGGGCCACCCGGTCATGGGATGCCTGCAAGTCTTTGGGATAGAGCACGAAGCTGCTGTGCATATCGTAATCTTGCCCGGCGCACATATCCAGATAGTCCCGGTACTCGCTCAGGACGGCCTGCATGGACCTGTACCGCGGTGTACGGGCTGGGGGCCGCCGGTCCTTCAAAATAGAATACTGGGCGTCCAGATACCGGAGCATCTTATGGACCGTCATGTACTCCAGCGTCTCCAGGACATCCCGCTTGACGCCGTGAGCCAGCTGCCAGAAGAGCAGCTTCTGCCGGTCCTTCAGGTTCTCCCAGCAATACTCCTGGTAGATTTTAAGCGTGTCGAAGTCAACGTCCAGGCTGCGCAGGAAGTCCACGTCTCCCGCCTGGACCTGCAATATCCGGTGGGTGCGGTCCTGGGTCTGGTCCAGGGNTATCTCCCGGCTGAACTCATCATAGGCAAGGTCTCTGGCGAGGGCGCAGAATCCCACTTTGACAAGATGCTCCAGCCGGGGCTGTTTCAGATACGCCGCCAGGAAGGGTATCACCGCCATGGGCTTTCGGAACCGCCCGTAGAACGCCGCGAGGGGGCAATACTTCCAGGGCGTATTTTCAAAAACTTCCGTGAGATTTTGGCAGTAGACATGGCCCGCAATATCAGCCTCGTAATTGTAGGTCCACAGGCTGTATACGGGCCGTTCGCCGGACTTCCATCGTTTTACCGTGTAGCTGTAATAAAATTCTTCCCAGTGGACCGGTCCGTTGTCGTCGAACCGGATGAAAAGGCGGGCGTTTTCGTGGGCGTCTTTAACAGGCGTATCGTTTTTGTAATAGCATCCGACCTTAATAATACGGATAACGATTTCATCCGGCGCTGTTTTTTGGATTATCTGGCAGGTGTGCCGGTCCTCTATCCAGCCCCGCCGTCCCCTGGACTTCATGATGACCTCCCTCCCGCAATGGGGGCAGGTTCCGTGGCCGTTGTGCTTGACGCCAGCGAGCGTGACCTCATGACCGCAGCCGGTGCAGACGCCTTTCACGGGGGCCTTACCCCTCTGGTAATCATAGAAGAAATAAGCGGGCACCGCCGTCCGGCAGGCCCAGGACTTCCAGCCGCGGGGCAGGGCTGGTACGCAGGCCATACGGTCCCAGACTTTTTGCCGGCGCTTTTCAAGACGCTGTTCCAGCCGCTTGGCCTTCATGGCCTCCTGGGCCTGAATCAGAGGGGCAAAGCCACACCCTCCGCTGTGAAAATAACGCTCCAGGCGTTCCCGGTCCTCCGGCGTATAAAAGGCGCAGTTTTTCACGAAGGGCCAGTGCTTGTCCAGGTTGTCAAAAGAGGCCGTCCGCCAGGTGGTTTTGCCGTCCTCTTTTCTTTCCAGGGTGATGTATCCGTCTTTGGAGTGGAACATGGTCCAGACGGGCCGGAAATCCCCCTGGGCGGCCTGTTTCCGGTCATGGAAATACAGCACCAGGGTCTTCCTGTGACCGATGATTCTTACCGCCGTCTGGACGATGTACTTGTTCTGTTCCGCATGGAGCAGCTCGTTGTCCGGAGACATGGCAACGCCGGGAGCGGCGAACTCCCGGCAGGCTTTTTTATTCAGCATGAGTTATCCCGCCTCCCCCAACAGACTGATTTGACCGTCAATGGCACTTTGGGGCTTCGCTTTTGGCTTCGGAGCCTGTTTCTTATCAGGGGTTTTCTTAGCTTTGCTTCCGCCGTAATAAGGTTTGGGGACAAATTCATCATCTTTTTCTTTGTCCTCCGGCGCGTCCAGGTCGTTGAAATACGCCTCGGCCCACTGGTAGCACAGGCCGTCCGGAACGTCCAGGCCGTAGACGCCGTTCACATGGGATTCACCCAGGTCCTTCATTTCCTGTTCGGCAAAGGCTTTTGCCTTCCGGTAGATGTATCTGAAGCAGTTCACCATTGTCTTCCGGGGATGGAGAACCTGCCGGGCAAAAGCGGGATTATCCCGGCAAAGGGTTTGGATATGCTCTGATACGCAGTCCTTCATGTTCCGGCGGGTGAGGCGTTCCGTATCGGCGCTGACGCGCTTGACAAAGTACACGGCGATATCTTCGGGAGACATAGCGGCAAGACGGTCAAACTGCGCCTGTTCAGCGGCCCGCTTCTTCGCCTGAGCCGTCTCCCACTCAGCTTTCCGTTCGGCCTCGGCGGCNTCATGGACCTGACGCCGGGCGTCGTCGGACGAAGCGGGAGTTTGCACTTTCGCCGGAAGTTCTGGTGGAGCGGCTTCAGGAGCAAGTGTGGACTGTTCTTCGCCGGACCCCTCCGGGACTTCTTCGGCTCCGGCAAACAGCCGCTCGCTCCGGCTTTCTTCCAAATGACATGTTAACTCGGAGTAATACCCCATTTCAGCAGCCTCCTTATATAGTTTAAGAGAAAAGAATACAAAGGTAAGTTTTGTCTGTAAGCAACTTCGGGTCAGGGCGGAACGGGATGTGAACTATAAAAGCAAACCTAAGTTTTGTCTGTAAGCACCTGAACTGGCCGAAGCAAAATATGCGCCGGCGCCCTTGGAGGGGTTCCACAATTCCACAGGGGGTGGTGTTTACGGGTACACACACACCCCTGTGGAATTGTGGAACCTGGCAGCGTTTGCCTCCATAGGTGCTTATAGACAAAACTTACCTTTGTCATTATAGACAGCATACAACATGAAAACAGACCCATGAAACAGGTTTGTCCGTGCGCGGACGAACCTGTTTCATGGGTGCCACACACGGGCGGAGCCGTGTGTGTTCCGGTAGAAGTACCGGCATTCAAATACGCTGGCACTTCCCATAGACCGGCGCTGGCCGGTCCCTAAGCCGTCAGGCCGGACGCTCTTGCAATCTCCCGTTCCACNAAACCCTCTATGGCAGGGTCTACATGGCCCGATTGCAGTTCACGCCCTTCTTCGCAGAGTTCGTAAATCAGGTCCGACACCATTCGGTAGTCCCGAACAGCCTCCGCAAAGCGAATCACCAGTCGTCTCTCCCCATTGCCTAGACACTCCCCGTCCCGCTCGGCCAGCTCCATCAGCGCCACGGCCTGCTGGCGAGGGCTTGCCGTGGGCATAAAGGGCTTGCTGTTGATAAGCCCGTCCAGGCCGTTCCATAACAGCGCGGCATTTCCACTCATTTAATAGGCACTTCCCTCCACATTGATTTCCCCTGTGTCTGTCAGCGTCCATAGGACGCTGAAAATTACAAAAATATTTTAGAAAAGTTGCAAAAAGGCGCAAGATGTGGTATAATAAGTAATAGAAAAGATGGTTTTAAAACTATCTAAATACGAGAAACTTCTACTTTCTCTATAACTTTTTATTATAATTTTTTTTGAAAGCAGGTCTAAGAACATGGCGACCATCGATATTAACCACGTAATGTATAACACTGGCCGGTGCGAAAAAAGTTCTGTCAAGAATATTGAAATTCCACCGCATGAAAAAATTGGCCTTGATTGGCTCATCCACCAGGCCCGGACCCCTGAAGGCGCTGACATCGGTCAGAACATTATTCTAAAACTCTATCCCGAAATGAATTATTATACGGCTACATTTGCCTATGGAACCTAGCTTGCGAATGAAATTTTCCTTTTATCGTACGGCGCGATAACCCAAAATATCCTGAATAAACTCTGGGACAAAATCTGCGGGTCCGTTGCCCCGCAAAACGGGATTTCGACGCCGTTGGACCACAGACCGGGCGGGCCTCTGGTTATCGATATCGTCCTGCCTAACATAAGGCCGGAGGCCGTNTCTTATTTACATAGTTCCGACTGCTATGATTTTTGCTTAAAGCTCGGCCGGGCATTGCTTTACCCGGAGTGCCTCAAGCTGTGAACAATCTTGAGGCAGGACCAGCTTTACAGCCGGTCCTGCCTCTTTTCCATGCTCACGAGTTATAGGCTTACGCCANCGCCCCTGCCTCCCGGACCAGGAACGTGTTGGTCTTATAGCTGCCTTCCTTAGTTACGGACGCCTCACCGTCCAGGCTGTCTAAATACTGCTTTCCGGCTTTGGACGCGGAAATGTAAATATCATATCTCGTCCGGGCGAAATCCGTTTTGCAGCTGTCCTGATATGAGACGTTAAGAACGGGCGTGACGTTCATCTCGTCCGCCTTCCGGCAGGCGAGTTCCACGAACATTTGCTTGACCCGCTGTTCCAACGCCGGACCCACGCCGGAGATGTAAGGCCGTTCCAGGAACAGCGTGATTTGTTCCCGGCTCAGAGGCAGTTCCGTCCTGGACACCGCGTTTTCTAGGTCTACAAACGTGAAGCCGCTGTCCTGGTTTTCCCCGGCCAAACGGCCCTTGGTGAGGCGGAGGAACGCTCTGCCCACTATCCGCCCGTCCACGGTTGCGTACAGGATTTTCTTGTTGGAGTNGAACGATGAAAGCAGACATTCCCGGTGCGCACCATTGATGTACGATAAGCAGGTGTGATAGGGCTGCTCACCAAGAAGCATCGTTGCGATGAAGTCATCACGTTCCCGAACTTCCAGGTCATTCTGAACGATATACAGATTACGCTTCCAGCCGGTCTTGACAGGGCCGGTCAAGGGTGAATCCAATTCTGGCTGTAAATCACCCTCGAAATATTTCAGCTGGTCCAGCTTGCCCATCAGCTCCGCCTTGACCACCCGGAAATACGCTTCCCTATGCTGGTTGTCCAGGCAATCACTGTATTTCTTCGCGATATACGCGCCGTCAGAACACAGGAAACTCAAAATATTATCATGATACCGGGCAAGAAATTCTGGGGTAAGGCCCATGGTTTCAGCCAAAGACTTCCAGCCGGTGTCTACCTGGATAATATTTTCTCTCAGAGCCTCAATGCTGGCATATTGTTTGAGGNTTTTCAGATTCCGCAGAGCCAATTGAACATCCGCCTGGGATTGGCAAGTTGGAAGAATGTGCCGCAGTTCGTCCAGATGAATTAGAANCTGTACGGCATCTTCGGCGGTCAACCCNNAGATACGCCGGAAGTTCGTTTCCATCCAGTCATACAGGGTTTTGACGCTGAGACATCCGGCCAGCACGGTCAAATCCGCTTCGGTCATGCTGGAGCACAGCAGCTTGCGCCTGCAAAGCTGTTTGAGGACTTTCAGCTTGTAATCTTTGCTATTGGACTGTAAAGCCGCATAAAACTTGAAGTACACGCCGGGCAGCCCATACAGGGTTTTTAATTCTGGAAAACTATACTGATAGCCGGGAGAGAGCTTCTCCGCAGGGAGCCTCCCCTGGGCCATACCGGCGCATTCGGAAAGCGTCTTTTCTGTCAGTTCGTTCAGGTTGAAATGCTCTTGATAAAGGCTTTCTTGGAAAAGCATGGAGCTCCTGGGCAGACGGAGAAAAACTTCCGGGTGTTCGTCCACCANACGGATGAAATGCTTCTTGTTCCGGGTGATGGCGTAAATCAGGATATTTTCCTGATAATCGGTGACATCAGCCAAATCAACTTGTNTGAAACGCTTTCCGTAAAGTAAATTCACGTAGCCGCTGTAATTGGAAAGCAAACTGTCCCAATTCTGACCGGNATGNGTGGAAATCCNGCGTCCCATACGTCGCAGTNCATACAACGTGCAGCAGCTCTTTTTCCAGAAGGCGATAAAATTCCCCATAGCGGGAGCGTCTATTTGACGTGCGATAGAGCGCAGGAGCCGGTCATATTCCGGCATGTTCTGAGCCATGGCCTCGTAGTTATCCAAGCAGAGGTTTTCCTGGATGCCAAGCTCATGCAGCAGTTGGAGNATATTTTTCACGCCGGGGCAGGATTCCAGGAGTGTCCAGATTTCGTCGAACATCGCACGGGAGAACAGGGTCCGGCTGGCAGTATACGGTTCCAGCAGTAGATTTTTCTGTTCCTGAGACAATTCCAAGGGAAGGCCGGAGCAGTTGTGAATACTGCTCGCGGCGGTTCTGCGGGCCTCCGGGGACAGGTTATCAGAGCTGAAATTTTCCAGGAAAATCAACTCCTGTTCGCTGTTCAGGTTTTCATGTTCCAGGACACTCACGACCTCGCTCGCCGGGTAGTCTGTGACGCTGTGATTAGCGTTTTGGCATGTCTGGACCAAACTTGCAAAATCAGAAAGCATCTGAACACGGCGGGAAATGGGCCTGACGCTGGGACGCTGATAAGCTCGATAGCTCGGGGCGGGTTCCGGCTGAATTTCCGNNTCGTCCGGCAGCAGCGGCAGCAGTTTGGCGTAATACGCCGCGAAGGCCGGGTCCTGAATCAGCTCTTTTTGCAGCGTCTTGTCTGTGACCGTCACGCCGGAGAGATGTTCCGTCATACGCTCACAGCAGCCGGACAGTTGACAGACGCTGTAGGCCCGGACCCAATCGGAAGAAAGACTATGCGCCTTCATGCNCGCAAGCATGAGGGTCCGGTCCTCTATGAGAGACAAAAAGCTCTTTTCATTCGGCATGNTCAATACCTTCTTTNAACTGTGAAATATAACTTTGCGCTTCGGTCAGCGTCATGGCACGGGTCTTTACGAGATTTGCGCTGATGGAAAGAAACATGGCGGCTTCTTTGTAATCCAGCGTGAAGCCGCTGTCAGTCAGAATGCCGTCCAGCCGCTCCCGAACAATCCGGCAGGCCAGAGGANATCTTTCGGAGTAAAATTGATAGCTGTTCAGATATTTCACGGCAGCCGCAAGATTCTTCACCGGCAGAGTATCGTATTCTTTCTGGAGCTTCTGAATCTCAGCCCGCTTTTTCTGTTTTTCCGCTTCTTGTTTTGCGACGATCTGGGCGTCCAGGTCGGCCTGCCGCTCGGCCTCAGTCAGATAACGGCTCTTTAGTTCCGACACGCAGTAATGAGGCAGGTCGAGACGGGTAATAACCGCATTGAAGAGCTTTCGCAGTTCCGCGCTCTCATACAATCGGGAGACGGAATCACTTTGCAGGATTGCGGTGGTCAAATCCAGATATTTGTCCGGCTCATAATAGTAAATATATTCTTCCAGCCAGCTTAAAAGCTGACGCTGGCCGTCGTTATCCAGGAAAGGGCGCTGGATGTTCAGCTGAATCTCGGCCTGGCTGCTGTAATAATGGCTATTCGAACGGACAACGCAGCTCTCATAGAAGCCCCGGCGGTTATATCCGAAGAACCGTTCCAGGCCCGCGACACCATAGGCGTCCATGAACTTTTTATAAAACTCAAACGCCTGGATAGTCTGCAAACCACTCAGACTGTGCCGGACGTAATCCAGCATACCGGGTTTTTCAACATGGCCGTCTGCGTCCAGGCTGTTTTGGAAACAGGTCCAGAGGTTGAGAATATCCTTGTGTACCAGTAAGTTGAAGCNATGCAGATAGTCGTCCTNATAGTATCGCGCNAGATAGCTGTTCCCGGTGAGGGCGTCGCGCCGTTCAATACGCTTCTGGATTCCGTCTGCGTCCAGGGATTCCGATAAAGTCCGTTCAAACAAAGTCAGATACTTGCCCGTTTCCAGGGCAGACGCCAGCCTGTCCCACTTGGAGTCCAGGATATCGAATCCGTCAAAGGCCGGGTGGTACATGTCGCCGTATTGCGCGAACCAAAGCAGCGTTTTAGCGGTGCGGATTTGCGGGCCGTTTTTCAAGGCGTCCAGCATCGTCCCGCAGCCGTAGCACCTGGGCTGGAAACGGGCATACAGGCGATAGATTTCGGAGAGATTTTGATNGACCTCCTGGGTCAAATCGGCCTCGCTGGCANAGAGTNCCTGGAACNGCGAGACGGCTATTTTTTGTGCTGTGACAGACTTTTGCGGCAGGGCCTCCGGGGACGCTTGGAGCAGAACGGACATCATATTCGCATAGGCGATTTCCAGGTGCGTATAGCCATGGGCCAGCAGGATTTCATGATGTTTGCTCTCTCGTTTGTCATGTGATACCGGCAGGGCGGTAAGGGCGCGGAACAGAGCCATATCCTTGCCTCGAATAGACTTGCTCTCAATGGCAAGCCAGAAAATAAGCCAGCACATGGCTTTCATATTGCCGGTGATGGGCATGGTACGGCCAGCGCCCAGGTAGTCCAGGAGCCGGGTCTTGAAGTTCTGGAACGAGTCTGCCTGGTTTTGAAACAGGCTGACGGCGAAAATCAGTTCCTCTGTAGAAGCTGGCAGTTCAGCCAGCTTGGATTGTAACTCGGGCTTTACTTCCAGCAGATACAATGCGCCGGTCAGGTAGATATCGCCGTCCGCGCGGCGTTTCAATTGCTGGATGAAATTTCTTCGCTGGGGACCGATGAACATGGAATCATCTGTCAGCTCTTTGGTATAGGCCAGTGCCAAGGAAATCGCTCGGAAGTCCTGGATGGACATGCCAAACCGTTCTTCGTAGCGTTCCAGCAACTCGCCAAGATATAAGAAGCCGTATTTTTTCTGCAAGGAGTCGNNGAAGAACTTGGAGTCCANAAATATGCAGTCNTGCCGCAGGGCTAGGCGCTTTGCGGGACTGGCCTCCGATGTGTCCCGAACAAAAGCGATGATATCGTTCAGCAGGGAAAGATTGACGGCGGATTGATACGCTGTCAATTCTTGGGAATTGAACATTAGGTGCCCTCCTTATTTGAAAATATGCTGGAATTGACCAGCGGGAGAGCGCCTGTGCGTCCTGAAAAGGACGCAAAAAAAATTCAGTCCGCAGAGGCAAAAGCGATGGCATATAGGGCCGCTTTGAATATATGTCAGCGGTGGAGTAAGAAGCAGGGACCGGCCTCATGACCGGTCCTTAACCATAGTTGAATNCCTGATAGCTGCCAGCTGAGGGAAAATGAAGACAGAGAAGCCTCAGTATATACAAACCTAAGTTTTGTCTGTAAGCACCTATGGAGGCAAACACTGGCAGGTCCCACAATTCCACAGGGGTGGGGTGTTTACGGGTACGCACCACCCCCCCCGTGGAATTGTGGGACCCCTCCAAGGGCGTCGGCCCATATCTGCCTCGACTGGTTTAAATGCTTACAGACAAAACTTAGGTTTCTGCTTTATATTGAAACATTCTTATTTTCTCTCTTGTTTCCGCCGTCCATATAGGCTATAATATAAGCAAGAGGTGAGCGCCATGGCGGAGATGAAGCGAAATTTCAAGGACAGTGTGTTTACTTATCTGTTCAGTGAGCCAAAATACACCCGCGAACTGTACCTGTACCTGCATCCAGAGGACCAGAACGTAACTGAAGACGAATGCAGGCTCATCACGACGGAAAATATTCTGGCTATAGGGGAATATAATGACCTGGGCATTCAGGTTCGGGATAAGCTGATTCTCCTGGTTGAAGCCCAGAGCACATTGTCTCCCAATATGCCGTTGCGGATGCTGATGTATCTGACGTCGGCATACAAGGCGTATATCAAGGAGAATGATTTGTCCCTGTACTCGACCAAGGCCATGGTCATTCCCAGGCCAGAACTGTACATGGTCTATACAGGAAATCAGGTCCACGTACCGGAGGTCATGCGGCTGGCTGACCTGTACGAAGGCCATGGCGATGCGGATGTAACCGTGAAGGTCCTGAGGGGCGAGGATGACAGCATCTTAGGCCAATATGTGGCATTCNGCAAGATAGCCGATGAACAGCGGGCTTTGTATGGGTTGACAAGAGAGACGATTCAAGAGACGATNCGGATTTGCCAGGAGCAAGGCATTCTAATACCGTTCCTGGCATCCAGGCGGAAGGAGGTCATCGATATTATGGAGATGCTGTTCAGTCAAGAAGAAGTTTGGGAGATGACCAAGCGGGAACTCGAAAAGGACGCCAGAAGAAAAGGTCGTCAAGAAGGGCGTCAAGAAGGGCGTCAAGAAGGACTCCAAGAAGGTCGTCAAGAAGGTCGTCAAGAAGGTCGTCAAGAAGGACTCCAAGAGCGTGATGCTCTTTATACCGAGCTTTTGAGGAAACTGGAGCCTCTGGGAAGAGGAAACGAACTGCTTGCCGCTATCATGGACAGAGCAAAGCTGTTTGACCTCGCGCACGAGTTCGGTCTCCAAGTCTGACCTCTTAACTTCCCGGATTCACACCCCAAAACTTACCCCAATTTACCCCTTCAGATACCCCTAACAGGATTGTATCTATTTATACACGCCTCACTTTTTCGGGTAAAAATAGTTGCAAATATCCGCTTGAATTTACTTATTTGCACCCATTTTGCCCTCATACAGCGTCGCCTAGTAATTCGAATCCCTCAGGGCGTACCAAAACCGCTGAAATTCAAAGAATTTCAGCGGTTTTGCTTTTGCTTTCTGCACTTTTTCTGGTGGTTTGATTTTGTGACTCCGGTTTGACCCAAGCAGTGACCCATACCAGAGTTCGGAGCGGTTAGGGCTGGAGAGTACCGGAGAGGAAATTGCCCACGGCGTTTGCCGCCTGCTTCTGCATGGAGGTNGTCACGTGGGCGTAGGTATCCAGGGTGAACCCCGCGCTGTAGTGTCCCAGCATAGCGGAGAGCGTTTTCACGTCTACGCCGTTTTGCAGGGCCAGGACCGAGAATGTGTGTCTCAAATCATGAAATCTGATCCTCTCTAATCCTGCTCTCTTCAGCACCCGCTGGAACATATGGAGAACACTGTCCGGAGACATGGGGCNTCCGAACGGGGAGGGGAAGACATACTCGTCCTTCTGCTCCATGCCTTTAAGGACTTTGACGGCATCCGCTCCTATCGCAATATTGCGGTAGGAATTTTTTGTTTTCAGCGGAGCTTCTACCACTTCCCCGTTCTGCCGAAGGACCTGCCGCCGGACGTGGATGATCCCCTTGTCCAGATTAATGTCGCTCCATTTCAGCCCAAGCAATTCTCCCCGTCGAAGCCCAGTGGCGAGGTCGATGTAATAGAGCTCGAACACACCGCTGCGTCGTGCCTCCTCGAAGAAGGTGCCCAAACTTTCCGGCGGCAGGATTTTCATTTCCTTCCGCTCCAGTTTCGGCAGGACACAGCCCTTGGTGGGATTGCTGGAAATCAGCCGCTGTTCTACCGCACAGTTCAGGGCGGAAGAAATCATCTGGTTGATGTTGCGCACTGTCTTGACGCTGAGGCCCTTAGGTTTGCTGCGGGATTCTGTACACTCCACCCTGCCGCTTTCCAGCAGGTGCTTGTACAGCCTCTGGAGTTCCATCGCCGTCAGCTTTTCCAGAGGAATGTCACCGAGGGCAGGCTTGATGTGGTTTTCAATAAACCCCTGGTAGGTCTTGTAGGACGAGGCTCGGACCTGGAGCTTGGCATAGTTCTCCATCCAAGTGTCCAGCCATTGGCCCACAGTGTAGTGCTCTGTGGTCATAGCTGGCGAACCATTCTTTTCAATAGCGGTTTTGAGTTTTTCTTTGACCTCTGCCTGGGTTTTGCCAAGGACGTTTTTGTAGATCACTTTCCCAGTCACTGGATCACGGCCTGCCGTGTAGCGTCCCTCCCAGCGGCCATCCTTTCGCTTGCGGATGCTCCCTTCTCCATTGGCACGTCTTTTTGCCATAGCGTATCGCCTCCTTTGTCAGCTATACACCATACCAGCAGTCTGCAAAAATATCCAGCGCCCTTGTGCGGTATTATCAAAAAATTCGTATTTGCGGTTTGGAATTTCTCTTTGTTTATAGCGGCGCAGATTTTGAACTCGTCACATAAAAATCGACGGACCCTGGTACTCCTCGTGATCATCTGGCTTATGTCCCATCGCAATCTTCTTCGCACGGATTC
>NZ_CAJMXG010000029.1:0-21074 GCF_905219725.1 Oscillibacter sp. CU971 | reverse complement strand
GGCGAGTACAATCCCCCCCCTGTGGGGGCCCGCAAAAAGAGACAGCCCATTCCGAGCTGTCTCTTTTTTCTGTCGAAAGGCGAAATCTCACTTCACGCACTTGACCACCAGGCGGGTCAGGCCGAAGAGGCCGATAGCATTGGGAATCACCATCAGGTTATTGAACATATCCGACAGCTCCCACACCAGGTCGTTGGACGCCAGGGTGCCCAGGAAGATAAACACCAGGGCAATCAGCGTATAAGCCACAATGGACTTCTTTCCAAACAGATAGGTCATGTTAATCTTGCCGAAGNGGTTCNNCCCCNGGATGGTGGNGAAGGCGAANAAGAACAGGCACACCGCCACAAACATGGCCCCCAGGTTCTCCCCGCACACCACGCCGAAGGCCGTCTGAGCCAGATTGGCCTTGCCGATGACCTCGGTGACGGAGCCGGTATACCNGCCCGCCAGGGGACCGCCCTCGGTGTAGAGGGTGGAGATGATCACCAGGGCGTTGAGGGTCAGCACCACGAAGGTGTCAATGAACACGCCGATCATGGCCACCACGCCTTGATCGTGGGGGCAGGACACGTTGGCCAGCGCATGGGCGTGGGGGGTGGAGCCCATACCGGCCTCGTTGGAAAAGAGACCCCGCTTGGCGCCCTGGCTCANGGCGATTTTCAGCGCCGCGNCNAAGCCGCCGCCCAGGATGGCCTGGGGCTGGAAGGCGTACCGGAAGATCATAGCCACGGTNGCGGGGAGNTACTTGGCNCGGACNACCNGCACCACCAGCCCGCCCAGGACGAAGAGGGCCGCCATGATGGGGACGACCTTCTCCGTGACGGAGGCCAGGCGCTGCACGCCGCCCANGNAAATCACGCCGCAGATCACCACCAGAATGACCCCGATGATCCAGGAGGGCACGCCGAAGGCGGTCTGGAAGGTGGAGCCGATGGAGTTGGACTGGACCATGCAGCCGAAGAAGCCCAGGGCCAGGATGATGGCGATGGAGAAGAAGCCCGCAAGGAACTTGCCGAAGGCCCCCTTAAAAGCCGTGGTGATGTAGTACACGGGACCGCCCTGGATGCTGCCGTCCTTGTCCTTCACCCGGGTCTNNTGGGCCAGGACGGCCTCGGAATAGATGGTGGCCATGCCGAAGAAGGCGATGATCCACATCCAGAAGATGGCCCCGGGGCCGCCGGTGAGAATCGCGCNGGACGCGCCCACGATGTTGCCGGTGCCCACCTGGGCGGCAATGGCGGTGGCCAGGGCCTGGAAGGAGCTCATGCCCCCCTCATGCCGCCCGCCGGCCAGGGTCAAATTGCCGAAGACCTTCCCCATGCCCTCGCCGAAGCAGCGGATTTGGACAAAGCGGGTCTTGATGGAGAACCACAGGCCCACGGCNATGAGAAGCCCCACCAGGATGCANTCGGACAGATAGGCGTTGATGGTCTGCACAATGGGCAGAAGCGTTGCTTGCACTTGCTGTAACATAGATTGTTTCCCTCCTAAAAATAAAAGGAACGGCCCGCGCCGCTCCGAACAAGAGGACGGAAACAGGGGAATCCCCCCGTGCCGTTCCACTCCGTCCTTTTACCTGAGAGATTCGGCGGACGCTCCCACGCGCCGCCTTGCACCTTCGGTACCCGTTTCCGGGCTTCTCCAGAGCNGCATCCGTCCCCGGTCCCTCGGCCCGAGGGCCTGTTTCCGGGGATTTCCTTTGCCGGTATCCAATTTGGTATTACCTTAACACGCCCCGCCCCCGTTGTCAATCGTGCATTTTCACAAAATGTCCGCAATATAGAGACGGATATTTTCTGTAGACGGACAAAAGACCGGGAACGCCGCGCGCCCCCGGTCCCATCCGCTCACAGCTCCCGCACGGAAACCACTCCGGCGGTGGCCAGAATCTCCTGCTTCAAATGCTCCACGTCCAGCCCCTTGTGGAGCCGCAGGGTGAAGATGGCACAGGCGTTGTGCTCCTCGTTGGACTTGGAGTGGATGATGCCCATGTTGAGGATTTTCAGCCCGTGCTCCCGGAACTCCTGGAGCAGCGTGTCCATGGTCTTGTTGTCGCTGTACTCCACGTAGAGATTGACCTCCGGGGCGTTTTGCAGCATNCGGTACTCCACCCGGGAGAAGAAAAGCTCCGCAATCAGAATCAGGAAGGTGGCGAAGAGGCCCCCCTCGTNGAAGCCGCCGCCCAGGGCCAGGCCGATGATGGCCGCCGCCCAGAGGCCCGCCGCCGTGGTCAGGCCCTTCACCCGCTGGCGGCGGGTGACGATGATGGTGCCCGCGCCGATGAAGCCGATGCCCGCCACCACCTGGGCGCCCAGGCGGGCCATGTCGGTGTACTGGCCCAGGACCAGGTAGAGGTACTGGCTGGTCAGGGTGGTCATGGCCGCGCCGAGGCAGATTAAAANATGGGTGCGGAANCCCGCCGGGCGGCGCTTGTACTCCCGCTCGATGCCGATGATGCCGCCGCAGACAACCGCCAGGGTCATCCGCAGGGCCACGGACCAGATGGTCACGTCCCGCAGGCCGTCAAATAACGTCAACATCCCGTTCTCCTCCTATCCGCTTAGATGTCGTGGACGACATACACGTCCTCCAGCTCCGAGATGGCGGCCAGGATTTTGGCGTGGGTGCCCGGCCGGTTCATCCGCAGGGAGAAGATGGCGTTGGGGTGCTNGGAGGGCGTCTGCTTTCCGTGGTCCACCTCCACCTCGTAGATGGTCACATCCTTGGCCTTGATGCGGTTGATGATTTCCGCCACGTTGTCCAGGGACTGNAACTCCACGTAGATATTCATGTTTTTCGCGTTTTCCACAATGTAAAGCTCCACCGCCGGAAGCAGGTGAACCACCAGGAAGATCAAAAGGAACGCCAGCCCCACGCACTCATAGAACCCCGCGCCTACCGCCAGGCCCATGCAGGCCGAGGCCCACAGGCCCGCCGCCGTGGTCAGGCCCTTCACCTTCTGCTGGCCCGTCACCAAAATGGTGCCCGCGCCCAAAAAGCCGATGCCGTTGATGACCTGGGCGCCGAAGCGGCTCACGTCGGTGCNGATGCCGATTNCCGCGGCCTTTTCNGCCCAGACGTGGTGGAGCATATAGGACTCATACTGGCTCANCAGCATGGTCAGCGCCGCCGCCATGCACACCAGCATATAGGTGCGAAAGCCCGCCGGGCGGTGCTTCCTGGCCCGCTCCAGGCCGATCATGCCGCCGCAGAACATGGCCAGGGTCAGCCNCAGCAGCACGGAGACGGTGTTGACCTCCCGCAGGTAATCCAATTGGTGCAGCACTGGACTCGCTCCTCTCCAAATAAATGCCCCTTCGGGCGCAAAGAAAAGGGAAGGAGCGGCGGAAACCGCTTCTTCCATCACCTGTTCAAAAAGGCCGGAAACGTTTGCGATGCGCCAGCCACCCCGGCCGCTGAGTTGTTAATTATTATAGACAGCCCGGGAAGCGTTGTCAACGTTTTCCGCCTTAAAGGGCGTCTTTTCGGCGGGATTGACAAATAGAAACCCGGGTTTTAGGCGTTTTGCCGGAGAGAAAAGACGGGCATTCCGCCCGCCGGTACGCAAACGTTGTCCTTTTGGATTACCGAATGACGGCGAAGTACAGCCAGAGGCCGAAGGGAACGATTATTTGCAGGGCCAGAATCAGCGGCACGCCGAACCGGAACGCCTTGTGGAGGGTCTTGTGGTGAAAGACCTTCATCCCCAAAAGGGCCCCCGCGCTGCCCCCGGCGGCGGCCAGGAGGAGGAGGTTTTTCTCGGGAATCCGGCGGACGGTTTCCTTTTTCTCCTTCCGCTTGGCCTTCCACTTGTCCAGGCCGAAGGCCAGGAACGCGGCGGCGTTGATCAGCACCAGCCAAAGGGCCAGGAGGCCCCAGGGAGAGCCGACCACGGCCCAGATAAAATCATTGTGCGCTTCCGGCTCATAGGCGGCAGAGAGGAGGGCGAGATTCATACGATGTACACCTCNTTTNGGGNCGGGANANATGGACCGGCTGGATTCCCAGCCGGTCCATTGTAGCACAGGTCTTAGTTCTTGGCAAGTCCCGCCAGCTCCACCGCCGTCTTGGCGGNGAGCTTAGCGTTGTTATACACCAGCTGGATGTTGCTGTCCAGGGAGCTGCCGCCGGTGAGCTCCTTGATCTTCGCCAGCAGGAAGGGAGTGGTTTGCTTGCCGTGGATGCCCTTGACCTTNGCCTCGTCCACCGCGTCGGAGATGGCTTTTCCGATGACATCCGCGTCCATGGAGTACTCCTCTGGGATGGGGTTCGCCACCAGCATGCCGCCCACCAGGCCCATGTCCTGCTTCACATAGAAGGACTTCGCCAGATCGGCGGGGGTGTCGATGCGGTAGTCCACGCCGAAGCCGGACTTCCGGGTGTAGAAGGCGGGGAGCTCCTCGGTGCCGTAGCCGATGACGGGCACGCCGTGAGTCTCCAGGTACTCCAGGGTCAGCCCCAGGTCCAGGANGGACNTGGCCCCGGCGCAGACCACCATGACGGGGGTCCGGGCCAGCTCCTCCAGGTCGGCGGAGATGTCCATGGTGGTCTCGGCGCCCCGGTGCACGCCCCCGANGCCGCCGGTGGCAAAGACCTGGATGCCCGCCATGTGGGCGATGATCATGGTGGTGGTGACGGTGGTGGCACCGNCCCGTCCCTGGGCCACCAGGATGGGGAGATCCCGGCGGCTGGCCTTGGCCACNCCCGCGCCGGTCTTGCCGAGATAGTCAATCTCCTCGGGGGAGAGGCCCGCCTTCAGGCGGCCGCCCAGGACGGCGATGGTGGCGGGGACGGCCCCGTTCTCCCGGATGATGGCCTCCNNCTTCAGGGCGGTTTCCACATTCTGGGGATAGGGCATGCCGTGGGAGATGATGGTGGATTCCAGGGCCACCACCGGCTTTCCGGCTTCCAGGGCTTCCTTGACTTCAGGNGNGNCNTCCAGATACTTGTTCATGTTNATGATGCTGACCTCCAAAAATATATGAATTTGAGATGGATCAAGGGTTGATCAGGCGGCTTTCCAGGGCCTCCTCGCTCATGGCGGGGTTGATAGTCTCCCTGCTCTCCATGGCGATGGAGGAGGCAGCCAGGCCCGCCCGGGCGGTGTCCGCCAAATCCGTACCCCGGAGATAGGCCCAGGCGATGGCGGCCATGAAGGCGTCCCCGCAGCCGGTGGCGTTCACCAGCTCCGCCGGGAGACATGGCAGCTGCACCCGGCCGCTGTGGTCCGCGGCGAACACGCCCTCCGCCCCCAGGGAGATGAACACCCGGCGCAGGCCGGTTTCCAAAAGGGCGTCGGCGGCTTTGTTCAGGCTGGCCTCGCCGGTGATGGGCACGCCGGNGAGGAGCTCCGCCTCCAGNCGGTTGAGCTTCAGGGTGTGGAGCTTGCCCAGGACAGGCTTTAATTTCACGGCCTTGGCGGTGGACACCGGGTCGGCGAAGAGGGGGGCGGCGCAGTTCTCCGCCAGCCAGGCGATGCTCTCCGCGGGGATGTTGGTGTCCAGTACCACCACCTGGCTGGCGTCCAGGAGCTTGTGCCGCTGGGCCAGGGCCTGGGGGGTCAGGTGCCGGTAGATCTCCATGTCGCTGACGGCCAGGGCCATGTCCCCCCGCTCGTCGTTGATGAAGAGGTAGGTGGAGGTCCGCCCGCCGGGAATGACGGGGGACTGGGAGATGTCGATGCCAAGCTCCCCGCAGCTGGCGGCCAGCTTCTGGGCGTTGAGGTCGTCCCCGAAGGCGGTCAGCAGCCGCGTGTCCAGGCCCAGCAGGGCCATGTTGTGGGCGATGTTCCGCCCCACGCCCCCAAGAGACGAGTGGACCGCGCCGGGGTTGGAATCCCGTGCAACCAAAGCCGCCTCCGGGCGGCCGCCGATGTCCACGTTTACGCCCCCGACGACGGTGACATAGGGGGCGGTCTGGACGATGTAGCCCTTGCCGGTGATGTAGCCTTTTTTCATCAGGTTGGAGATATGCACGGCGACGGAGGAGCGGGTGATGCCCGCCTTGTCCGCCAGCTCCTTTTGGGAAATGAGGGGGTTTTCCTCAATCCAGTTCAAAAGCTGCCGCTCCCGCTTGGTCATGGTCCACCTCCGAATAAGCAATTCTTTAGTTTCTTAATCTATTGCTTATTTTACACATAATTTTCGATTTGTCAAGCCCCATTTCAAAAAATTTCACAAAAGGGAATTTACGTAAACCATGACCATCTGCTCAAGGGTCTTTTCATACAAGGCCTGGGGAATTTCAGAATTCATCGCGCTCACCTCACCTATAATCGTACCGGAAGTTTCTTTGGTATTATTTGCATTCTAATCTCCTATACTTTATTTGTCAAGAACGATTGTAGGTGTTTAGGGTGAGAGATATTTTGGCAAAACGGTTGAGAAAATGTCGGAATGAGGCAGGCTTGACCCAAATCAAGGTTGCCATTTACTGCGATATTACGGAAAAGGCATACCAAAATTATGAATTGGGCGTGCATGAACCAAAAGTGAGCATTCTTGCCAGAATTGCTCGCCTTTACAAGGTTTCCATCGACTATTTAGTCGGCCTGACCGACGACCCGAAGCCNTATCCCAGAAGCCNCGAATAAAGCCGCGCCTCCCCTGCCAAACGCGGGGGAGGCGTTTTGACCGTCCGTCCCCCCTCCGGGGCCGATGGTCCAAGAGCCCTGGACGGCGGGGCACGCTTTGGGTATACTGAGGGCAGAGAGGAGGCGGGCGCTTTGAAAATCGACGTGACCCTGGACCCGGCCCTGGAGGAGCTGCTGANAAAGGTGCNCTCCCCAGGGGAGACGGAGGAGCTCCGGGCCCTGCTNGCNCNNNTGGAGGAGCCGGAGCGGCTGACGCTCTTCAGGGAGGGGACCGCCGTGCCCTTGGACCCGGGGGAGGTCCTGCGGTTNTACGGCGAGGACAAGGAGGTCCGGGCCCAGGCCCTGGGCGGGGAGATCTACACCGTCCGCCTCCGGCTGTATGAATTGGAGGAGCGGCTGGACCGGAAGGCCTTTGTCCGGGTGTCCCACTCGGAAATCGTNAACTGGAAGCGGGTGACGGCCCTGGATTTGAGCCTTTCCGGCACCATCCGGGTGACCCTGGAGGGCGGCGTGGTTACCTACGTCTCCCGGCGGTACGTGAAGAAAATCAAGGAGGTGCTGGGGATATGAGCAAATCCGANGTCCGNCNGGAATTCCTCCGGCGGGCCAAGGCGGGCTTCCCCTGGGGAATCGCCCTGGTCTATCTGGTGTTTGTGCTGGGAAACGCCTTCACCATCCCCAGGCNGNAGGGCGGAAATCTGCTGGTGGTGCCCGGGGCCCTGGCGGAGGCCTATGGAAGCCCGGTGGCGGCGGCCCTGGCCCAGTTTTTCTGGTCCGGCCTCCTGGGGGCGGCGCTGAACACCATGGAGGTTCCCTTCTTCCTGGAGCGGCGGACCCTCCTCTGGTCCGGGGCCCATTTTCTGGGGACGGCGGCGGTGTTCTCCCTGGCGGGGTGGCGGTGCCGGTGGTTCCCCATCCGGGAGAGCTGGCTGTGCCTTCTGGGCCTGCTGCTTTTGCTGTACGTGCTGAAATGGTCCGTCCGGTTTCTGGAGTGGCAGTCCGACGTGTGGGCCATTCGGAAATCCTCCGGCCTGGAGGGGGCGGACCCGCCCTGGAAAACCCTGGCCCCGTACCTTCTTCTGGCGGCGGCGGTGGAGCTGCTGCTGCCCCCGGGCCTGCGGCTGGCGGACGCCCGGGATTTCCCGGTGCTGACGGGAATTTTTTACCCCTTCCTGGTCCTGCCGCTGTTCTGCTTTTTCAGCGCCTGTCCCCTGGGAACCCGGCTCCGCCGCTGGTGGCTTCTCTACCCGGCGGCGTGCGCGGCGCTGACCCTGCCCTGCGTGTTTTGGCTGTACAACTACACGGCCCTGTTTCAGGCGTGGACGGCGGGAGCCGCCGCCCTGGCGGGGGGGCTGCTGGGCGTGGTTTTGCGGCGGCTGAAAAAAAGGGAATAACCCTGGAACCAAACCGCCTCCCTTTCCGTCTAAACGGGAAAAGGAGGCGGTTTTATGAAGCTCTGGAAACGCGTATTTATTCTGGCCCTCTGCCTATTGCTGACGGGCTGCGCCCCGGCGGCGGAAACGCCGGAGGCCCCGGCCCGGACGGAGGGCCCTGCGGCCCCGGCGGACCCCGCGGGCGTCCCGCCCTCCCTGGCGGAGGACGAGGAGCCCACGGTCCTCACCTGCCGCGTTGTGGACGGGGCGGAGGACGGAAATCTGCTTTTGGCGGAGCTGGACGAAGGGCTCTACGGCGGGACCGGGGTTTACCGGCTGAACGTAAAGGACGTGCCCGTGACCCTGGACGGCGAGGCGGCGGAGCCGTCGGTCCTGGAGGACGGCATGGCGGTGGACGTGGCCTTCAACGGCCATGTGCTGGAGAGCTTCCCGGCCCAATTGGGGGAGGTGTATTCCGTCTCCGCCTNGTCCCGTGGCCGGNGGCGGAACGGCGGCGGNACTATGTTTGATCTCTGCGGGCTGTACCTCCAGGTGCTGGATGACCTCTGGGAGAAGGACAAGGGACTGAACGAGAACGTTTCCCAAATTGCCCTGGACCTCTCCCAGGCTCCTGGTGAGCTNACGGAGGGGGAAAAGGCGGCCCTTGTCCACCGCTTTGGAGAGCTCCACGGAGTGGAAGCCTTTGCCGNCACGTTTGAGGAACTGAAGGAGCAGGGCTATCTGACCTCCGAGCCCCTGGGAGACGGCGCGCCGGAGGGAGCGGCGTTCCTCCACTGGGAGGACGGGTGCCTCTTCTCCATCACGCCCAGCGAGGACCATGAGGGGGAGAGCTATTCCCTGCCCACGCTGTTTTTCAACGCGGAGAAGTGGCGGTCCTCCCTGGGGGCGTACGGCTTCTACGACTGCTCCGCCGGGTGGGGGCAGGTATCGACCTGGAACGGCTACCAGGTCGGCAGCGAGATGATTTCCTGAGTCCCACCAAGGGAATACGCAAAAACGGAGGCGCCGCCTGTGCGCCTCCGTCCTTTTTATTTCTTCCCGTGCAGGGCCTTCATCCGCTTTTCGTGATCCAAAATGCTCTTGCGCATCCGGAGGCTCTTGGGGGTNACCTCCAGCAGCTCGTCGTCCGCCAGGAATTCCAGGCACTGCTCCAGGCTCATCTGCTTGGGGGGCACCAGCCGCAGCGCGTCGTCGGAGCCGCTGGCCCGGGTGTTGGTCAGCTGCTTTTTCTTGCACACGTTCACCGTCATGTCCTCGCTCCGGGGGCTGACGCCGATGACCATGCCGCCGTAGACCGGGATGCCCGCGCCGATGAACAGCGTGCCCCGCTCCTGGGCGTTGAAGAGGCCGTAGGTGATGGACTCGCCGGTCTCGAAGGAGATGAGGGACCCGTTGCCCCGGCGCTGAATGTCGCCCTTATAGGGNGCGTAGCTGTCGAAGACGGAGGCCATGATGCCCTCGCCCTTGGTGTCGGTGAGGAAGTCGTTGCGGTAGCCGAAGAGGCCCCGGGCGGGGACCAGGAACTCCACCTTCATCCGGCTTCCCACGGGGGTCATTTCCACCNNGTCCGCCTTCCGCTGGCCCANCTTCTCAATGACCGCGCCCACGCAGTCGGCGGGCACGTCCACCACCAGCCGCTCGATGGGCTCGCACTTCTTTCCGTCGATCTCCTTATAGAGCACCCGGGCCGGGGACACCTGGAACTCATAGCCCTCCCGGCGCATGGTTTCGATGAGGATGGAGAGGGACATCTCCCCCCGGCCCGCCACGTTGAAGGCAGTCTCCTTGTCCGTCTCCGTCACCCGCAGGGACACGTCCCGCAGCGTCTCCCGAAAGAGGCGCTCCCGGATCTGACGGGAGGTGACGAACTTCCCTTCCCGCCCGGCGAAGGGGGAGTCGTTGACGGAGAAGGTCATCTCCAGGGTGGGGGCGGAGATCTTCACAAAGGGCAGGGCCTCCACCGTGTCGGGGACGCAGATGGTGTCCCCGATGGTGACGTCGGGGATGCCGCTCATGGCGANGATGTNCCCGGCGAAGGCCTCGGTGACNGGTTTGCGGCCCAGGCCGTCGAACTCGTAAATCGCCGTGGCCTTGGCCTTNCGGAGGACGGCCTCCGGGTCGTGGTAGTTGCACACGGCGATCTCCTGGTTCTGCTTCAAAGTCCCCCGCTCAATGCGGCCGATGGCGATGCGGCCCACGAACTCGTTGTAGNCGATGGAGGAAACCAGCATCTGGAAGGGCAGATCCACCTCCGCCTCCGGGGCGGGGATATACTCCAGGATGGTGTCGAAGAGGGGCTTGAGGTCCGTCCCCTGGACGCTGGGGGAGCAGGAGGCGGTGCCGTTGCGCCCGGAGCAAAAGAGCATGGGGCTGTCCAGCTGCTCGGAGGTAGCGTCCAGGTCCATCAGGAGCTCCAGCACCTCGTCAATGACCTCATAGACCCGCTGGTCGGGNCGGTCNATNTTGTNCACCACCNCAATGACCNGGTGGCCCAGCTCCAACGCCCGGGAGAGCACGAAGCGGGTCTGGGGCATGGGGCCCTCGGCGGCGTCCACCAGGAGGATAACGCCGTTGACCATCTTGAGGACCCGCTCCACCTCGCCGCCGAAGTCGGCGTGGCCCGGGGTGTCCACGATGTTGATTTTGGTGTCTCCGTACTGGATGGCGGTGTTTTTGGCCAGGATGGTGATGCCCCGCTCCCGCTCCAGNTCGCCGGAGTCCATGACCCNGTCGACGNCCTCCTGGTTTTCCCGGTNANCGCCGCCCTGCTTCAGCATCTCATCCACCAGCGTGGTCTTGCCGTGGTCGACNTGGGCGATGATGGCGATATTTNTCAAGTGTTCATTCCGCATAAGTTCACAGACTCCTTTGAAAGGGCGGAGGTCCCGCCGTAGAATGGAAGACAAAATTTCACGGTTTCTTATTATATGCCACTCCCCGCCGCTTTTCAACGGAAGAATCCACATTTTTCGGGACTTTTTCACGAAAAATCCAAGTCACCTTGGACAAGTTCGACAAAAAGCGGAGACGGCTTCCGCCGCCTCCGCCATATTCACGCCTGTTTTTCCAGAGTTTCCTCCCGCAGCAGTAAGNACTCTTCCATGCAAAGCCCGCTGTCCCGGATGTCCAGGGCCACCTCCCGGCCCACATAGCGGTAGTGCCAGGGCTCGTAGCCGATGCCGGTGATCTCGCTTTTGTCGTTGGGATAGCGGAGGATGAAGCCGTACTCCCAGCAGTGCTCCATCAGCCACTTCTGTTCGGCGGTCTTCTCCTGCTTCTTGGTCAGGGCCTGATAGGACTGGGACACAATGTCCAGCGCCAGGCCCAGTTGGTGCTCGCTGGTGCCCGGACGGGCCACCCAGCGGCCCGCCTCGGCCTCGGCGGCCTTCCGGCTGTAGCCCGCGTTCCGCAGGCGGGCGATCTTGTTGTTGTACAGGTAGGTCTGCTTGGACTGGGTCCGGTAAGAGGAGCAGATCTTGGGCTGCAGCCCCGCCTTCCGGCAGGCCTCCAGCATGGCGGTGAGATCCTCATAGGCCCGCTCGTCCACCTTGTTCCCGTCGGGCAGGGTTTTCAGGGTCACCTCATAGTCCTNCGGCATCTCGTTCCAGGGGTTCACNAGGAGAATCNGCCAGTCCTCCGCCTCCGGAAAAACGGGGTCCTTCCGTTCNTTCCCGGAAGCGGCCTCCGCCGTCCGGGCCTCGGGTTTGGCGCTCTCCGCGGCCCTCTCCGGTTCCTTCACCGGCTCCGNCGTTACCACGGTCAGCTCCGGAATTTTCGNGGCTTCCCTCTCCTCGCCGGGGGCCGTCAGCCGGGTGTTCAAAACCGGCCTCTCCCTTGCGGAGGGTTCCTTGCCCATGCCTCCCGCCTGGACCGCGGTCAAAAGCAGCAGCAGCGATGCCAGCAGCGCCGCCGCCCGTTTGCTCCATCTCATTTGTTGCCGTTCCTTTCCAATCCCACTATATCTTGTGGCTTATTGCATTCATCATACGCCTTTTTATTCCCAAATACAAGAGGTATTTTATGAACGGGCCAAACTTTTTTAGAAGCTTCGAACTCCGGGGACATTTTCTCTTTTCATTTTTCCTCCGGCGTGGTATAATCCCTACCAGGAACGGCAATATCAGNAAATACCGGGCCCCNCCGGGGCCTNTTTGGAAAGGACGNGGAGCTATGCGCGAACAGATGGACCTGACGGAGCGGAAGCTTGGCCGGGAGGATAAATTCACCGGCCGGATTGTGTCCGTCCATGTGGACACGGTGGAGCTGCCGGACGGCGAAACCGCCTCGCGGGAGGTGGTGGACCATCCGGGAGGCGTCGCCGTCCTGGCCCTGNACGGCGGCAACAACGTGCTGACGGTGACCCAGTACCGCTATCCCTTCGGCCGGACCCTGATGGAGATTCCCGCCGGGAAGCTGGACCACCCCGGAGAGGACCCCTATGCGGCGGGCCTCCGGGAGCTGAGGGAGGAGACCGGCGCGGTACCCGGGGTTTACCGCTCCCTGGGCCGCATTCTGCCCTCCCCGGGCTGCTACGGCGAAACCCTCCACCTCTANCTGGCCCAGGATCTCAAAATGGAGGCCCAGCACCTGGACGAGGACGAGTTTTTAAGCGTGGAGCGTGTCCCCTTCGCCGAGATGGTCCGCCGCTGCCTGGAGGGGGAAATCGAGGACGCCAAAACCGTGGCGGCGGTGCTGAAGGCGAAAATCCTGCTGAACCTGTGACGCCGTGAAACGGGCCGCCCCAGGGGCNCAAAGCAGTTTNGAGGTCGGGCATGACGGAGGAAAAGACCGTTCTCGTTGTAGAGGACGAGAAAAACATCGTGGACATCCTGCGCTTCAACCTGGAGCGGAAGGGCTACCGCGTAATCGAGGCTTACGACGGCGAGGAGGGACTGCGGATGGCCCGGACGGAAAAGCCGGACCTGATTCTGCTGGACATCATGCTGCCCAAGATGATCGGCTTTGACGTGTGCGGGGCCCTGCGCAAGGGCGGGGACAACGTGCCCATCCTGCTCCTCACCGCCCGGGAGGAGGAGGACGACAAGGTCCGGGGCCTGGAAATTGGGGCGGACGATTATATCACCAAGCCCTTTTCCATGCGGGAGGTCATCGCCCGGGTGGAGGCCAACATCCGCCGCACCTCCATGGCTTCCCCCGCCGGGGCCGCGGCGGCGGACAGCGCCANGCCGGTGGCGGGGGACCTGGCGATTAACACGGACAGCCACCAGGTCTTCCGGGCGGGAAAGGCCATTGACCTGACCCAGCGGGAGTATGAGCTTTTGACCTTCCTGGCCAGCCACCCCAACAAGGTCTACTCCCGGGTGGACCTGATGGAGCAGGTTTGGAACTACGGGTATGTGGGGGACGACGTGCGGACCGTGGACGTCACCGTCCGGCGCCTCCGGGAGAAGATTGAGGAAAATCCCGCCAGCCCCCAGTTCATCCTGACCCGCCGGGGGGCGGGGTACTATTTTGCGGTGAACTGACCAAAAGGCCAGCNNTTTTGAGAAAGGAGGCGCCGCCGTGTTCCGCAGCCTGCACATGAAGCTGACGCTGATACTCCTGCTGCTCATTACCTCCCTCATGGCGGTGGTGGGGGCCTTCCTGACCATCAACGTCTCCAACTTCTTCACCAACACCTTCTACCAGCAGATCGACAGCGTCTTCGGCGCGGACCAGCGGGAGTTCGTCACCTCCCTCCGGGGCGAGGCCGCCCAGGACGACGGCGCCGACCGGGTCCACGACATGATGGAGCTCACCGCCGGAAAGCTCGGCATCGANTACCGGACCCGGAACTACTTCGNNCTGGACGGNGAGACGGGGGCCTATCTCAACGGCTCCGCCGCCGAGGGCGCCATGCCCCGGGAGCAGAGCCCCAACCTCCTCACCGCCCGGAACGCCGTCCTGCGCCGGGACGAGGCGGGCATCGGGGACGTCAGCGACATCACCGCCGACTACATGGACGCCGCCATCCNCATCTTCGGGGGGGACAACGCCTTTATCATCTATATTCTGGACAACCGGGACACCGTTTCCGGCCTCAACAGCCAGCTTTTCCAAATCATCATGCAGGCCCTGGTCATCGGCCTTTTGATTTCCGTGCTCTTGAGCTTCCCCCTCTCCAAAACCATGGTGGGCCCCATTGAAAAGCTCACCGCCGGGGCGGAGAAAATGGCCGCCGGAGACTTCGGCGGCGCTTTGCCCGTGGANTCCACGGACGAAATCGGCNTGCTGACCGGCACCTTCAACGAGATGGCGGGGGTCCTCCAGTCCACCCTGGCCGCCGTGGAGAACGAGCGGAACAAGCTGGACACCCTCTTCCTTCACATGACCGACGGCGTGGTGGCCTTTGACCACGGCGGAAAGCTCATCCACTGCAACCCCGCCGCCAACGACATGCTCCAGCGCCCCGTGGGGCCGGAGTGCACCTATGAGGAGCTGTTCGGCGGCCTCTTCCCCTTCGGGGATATGCTGGCCCTCCAGCGGCNCAGCTTTGCCGAGGGGGAGCTGGAAGCCGGGGACAAAACCCTGGAGGTCTATCTGGCCCCCTTCTCCGACCGGGAGCGGGGCGGCGTGCTCATCGTCCTTCACGACGTGACGGAGCAGCACCGCAACGAGGAGCGGCGGAAGGAATTCGTGGCCAACGTCTCCCACGAGCTCCGGACCCCCCTTACCAACGTCCGCACCTACGCCGAGACCCTCCGGGACGCGGAGGGGGACATCCCCCAGCCCACCGCCAACGGCTTTCTGGACATCATCATCACGGAGACGGACCGGATGACCCACATCGTCCAGGACCTGCTGACCCTCTCCCGGCTGGACCGGGGGGATGCGGAGCTGGTGCTCTCCCGCTTCCCCTTCGCCCAGGCCATCCAAAGCGTGGTCCGCTCCAGCGCCCTGAACGCCCGGCAGCGGGGCCATGAGCTCACCTGCGAAGACCTTGGCCACCTGCCCCTCATCGTGGGGGACCGGAGCCGTTTGGAGCAGGTGATGATGAACATCCTGGGCAACGCCATCAAATACACCCCCGACGGCGGGCACATCCGGGTCTGCGCCGGCTGCGGGGAGGACGACACCGTTTGGATGGAGGTCCAGGACGACGGCATCGGCATCCCGGACAAGGACCGGGAGCGCATTTTTGACCGCTTTTACCGGGTGGACAAGGCCCGGTCCCGGGAATCCGGCGGCACGGGCCTGGGCCTCTCCATCGCCCGGGAGATCGTCCAGCGGCACCACGGCGTCATCGCCCTGGCCCCCCACGAGGGGCCCGGCACCACCATCCGCATGACCCTGCCCATCGCCCAGGGCCGGGGGCGGCAGACGGAGGGCTGAGCCATGGGGGAACAGCGGCGGGACCGCCGGAACCTGGTCCAAAACATCCTCATCACCCTGCTGGCCCTGTCGGCGGCGGTGCTCTTCACCCAGACCCAGCTCTACAACCTGAACCTGACCACCAGCGAGGCGCCGCCGGGACCCGCGCAGTCNGCGGCCCCGGCGGCGGAATTGGCCGCCCCGGTGCGCACCGCCGTCACCGGGGACTACGGCCGCTGCGGAGATCTGACCTGCACCACCGGGGACCCGGTTNTCGCCGACCCCCTGGGCCGCCGTCTGCTGGAGGCCCTGGGCTCCGCCCGGGACTACGCTCCCTGCTCCCGGGGGGACTTTCTCCGGGCCCTGCGGGGGCCCTCCCTTTACTATGATTTTCTGGAGCCCCTGCCCCTGTCCGTCCTGGCGGGCCTGCTGGGCGGCGGTGAGGACGTCCCCCCCCGGGAGGACCTCTCCGCCCGCCGCCTGCTCATCGTCCCCCAGGAGGGCGGCGCGGTCCTCTACCTCTGGGACGGCGGGGAGAACTGCTTCCGGGCCTCCACCGCCGTCTCCGCCGACAGCCTGGAGCAGGTCATCAGCCGCTATGAGCTGGGGGACGCCTCCTTCGCCATGGACGGCGGCGGCCTGGAGCGGGAATTGGACCCCTGTTCCCTGCTGCCCGCCCAGCCGCCGGAGCTGCCCTCCTTCACCCTGGGGGACCCCCTGGCGGGAGGGACGGACTGGCTCCTCTCCGCCCTGGGCTTCAACCCCCGGAGCCGGACCCGCCACACGGAGTCCAGCGGCACGGAGCTCATCATAGACGGGGACCGGACCCTCCGCATCCGGCCGGACAACACCATCCACTACCAGAGCGGGAACGAGCCCATCCTTCGGGTGAAGGCCGCCGAAGACCTGCCCACGGCCCGGGAGGCGGCCCTGGGGGCCGGGTCGCTGCTGGGCAGCCTCCTGGCCCCCGTCTCCGGGGAGCTTCAGCCCTGGCTGCAAAGCCTCCGCCGCAGCGGGGACGTGACGGCGCTGCGCTTCGGCTACCAGCTGAAAGGCGTGCCCGTCCGCTTTCAGGACGGGGGCTTTGCCGCCGAGATCACCCTTACCGGCTCCGCCGTCACCGCCCTGAGCCTGCGGTTCCGGCAGTATAACGCCGCGGAGGAGCCCTCTTTGCTGCTGCCCCTGCCCCAGGCCCTGGCCGTGGCCGCCGCCAGCCCCGGAAAAGAGCTCTCCATCGGCTACGTCGAGCGCGGCGGGGAATGCCGGGCCTACTGGCTGTCGGATTGAGAGGAAGGCCTTATGGAACGCTTCCGTCTGAAAAACNTCATCATTTTAATCCTGGTCCNGCNGAACGCCTTCCTGCTCTTCTCCCTGGCCCAGCGCCGGGCGGAGGAGCGGGAGTCCTTCCACCGCACGGCGGAGCAGCTGGCGGCCCTTTTCCAGGAGGACGGCATGCTCCTGGAGCCCGGCGCCGTCTCCCGGGACGTCCCCCNTGACGGCGTGGCCCTNNTTCGGGACGCCGCCTTGGAGGAGCAGGCCGCCGCCTTCCTTCTGGGCGGGACCACGTCCTCCATGGACCAGGGCGGCGGCATCTTCCACTACGCCGGAGCGTCCGGGGAGGCCCTGTTCCGCTCCAGCGGCGGCTTTGACGCCGCCGGAACCCTGGCGGAGGCGGACGTGGAGGACTTTTGCCGGGAGTTCTGCCGGACCTTTTCCTACGAGGACCCTGATATCCGGCTGGACGGGGAGGGCGGCGGCGTGTTCACCGTCCCGGCGGTCTACGGCAGGCTTCCGGTTTTCAACTGCACGGTGACCTTTACCGTGGAAAACGGGATTCTCACCGCCGTCAGCGGCACGCTGCTGCCCAAGGCCGGCGCCNCCGTCTCGGGGGAGGAACCCCNCTCCGCCGCCGGGGCCCTGACGGCCTTTCAGCGGATGCGGCGGGAGAGCGCGGCGGTGGCCTCCACGGTGACNGACGCCCGGCTGTGCTATGAGCTCCAGACCGCCGGAGCCTCCATGTCCCTGGACCCGGCGTGGCGCATTGTCACGGATACGGAGGACTATTTCGTCAACTGCTTCACCGGCGCGGTCACCGCCGGGGGCTCCCGGACGGGAGAGGGGGCCGCCTGACNCCCGAAACGCCCGGCGTTATCCAAATTTTTTCTGGAACCCCGGCCCCCTGGGCCGGGGTTTTCCCCCCGTTCGCGGAAGCGGGAAGGCTTTTTCGTCAAAATATTATGTAAAAACACGGAAGGAAAGGTTTGCATTTTTTCCTCCGCTGTGCTATCATAACAAAGCGTGTAAAAACCGTTAAAGAAGAATTTTCCTCCCCGCGCCCCGCGCGGGTATGAAGCGCCGCCAGCCGGGCAAANTGTTTCTTGTNCCTCCCGCGAATGCCCCGGACCGGCAAACCGTTGCTTGAAAAGAGGGTCAATATTTTGACGAAATATATGATACAGGGCGGAACGCCCCTGTTTGGCGAAGTGGAAATCAGCGGCGCGAAAAACGCCGCCGTGGCGATTANCCCCGCCGCGCTGCTGGTGGACGGGGTCTGCCGCATTGAGAACATCCCCCAGATTTCCGACGTGACGCTGTGCTTGAATATTTTAGAGCAGCTGGGGGCGGGGGTCCGCAGCCTGGACCGCCACACCGTGGAGGTGGACTGCCGCCACATTCACTCCACCCGCACCCCCTACGACCTGGCCCGGCGCATCCGGGCCTCCACCTACTTCATCGGCGCTCTCCTGGGCCGCTTCGGCCAGGCGGAGGTGGCCCTGCCGGGCGGCTGTAACTTCGGCGGCGTCCGGCCCATCGACCAGCATATCAAGGGCTTCAACGCCCTGGGGGCCAACGTGGCGGTGGAAGGGGGCTTCATCCGGGCCACCGTCGGCGAGGAGCGGCTGCAGGGCGCCAGCATCTACCTGGACGTGGTTTCCGTGGGGGCCACCATGAACATCATGATGGCCGCCGTCATGGCGGAGGGCCGGACGGTGATTGAAAACGCCGCCAAGGAGCCCCACATCGTGGATCTTGCAAACTTTTTGAACTCCATGGGGGCCAACATCCGGGGCGCGGGCACGGACACCATTAAGATTCGGGGCGTGGACCGCCTCCGGGGCGGCAGCTACGCCATCATTCCCGACCAGATTGAGGCGGGCACCTACATGGCCGCCGCCGCCGCCGCGGGCGGACAGATTCTGGTGAAAAACATCATCCCCAAGCACATGGACTGCATCACCGCCAAGCTCCAGGAGTGCGGCGTGGAGGTGGAGGAGCACGAGGACACCCTCCTGGTCCGCCGGAACGGCCCGCTGCGCCGGGCCAACATCAAGACCCTGCCCTATCCCGGCTTCCCCACGGACATGCAGCCTCAGATTACTACGGTCCTCTCCCTGGCCCAGGGCATCTCCCTGGTGACGGAGAGCGTGTGGTCCAGCCGCTACCGCTATGTGGACGAGCTCCGCCGCATGGGGGCCAGCATCCAGGTGGACGACAAGACCGCCGTGGTGGAGGGCGTGGACCATCTGGTGGGCGCGCCCATCCAGGCCTCGGACCTCCGGGCGGGAGCCGCCCTGGTCATCGCCGCCCTGGCCGCCAAGGGGCAGAGCGAAATCTCCTGCGTGCACTACATTGAGCGGGGCTATGAGAACNNGGTGNAAAAANTCCGCGGGCTGGGGGCCAACATCCGGGCCGTGGAGGAATCGGAGGAGCACCGNCGGCTGAACCTTGGTTAACATCGANACGGTTCCGGGAGATGGAGGGGAGGCCCTTCCGTCTCCCGGTTTTTGCGAAGGAGGACCTATTATGAGCGCGGGAGGAACGGTATGCCGGATTTGACATCCATGAAGAACATCGGGGCGGAGATGGCCCGGAAGCTGGCGGCGGCGGGCATCCGCACCCCGGAGGAGCTGGCGGAGGCCGGGTCCAAGAACGCCTTTTTCCGATTGAAAACCCTCTATCCCGGCGTCTGCCTGGTCCATCTCTACGCTCTGGAGGGGGCGGTCCGGGGCGTGGAGTTCAACGAGCTTCCCCCGGAGGTAAAGGCGNNTTTGAAGGAATTCAGCGGCGCGCTGAAAGGAAAAGGAGGTTCCCCGCGTTGACAACGGTACATACCCTGGCCAGCGGCTCCTCCGGGAACGCGCTGGCCCTGANNTGGGAGGGCGGAAACCTTTTGGTGGACGCGGGCATCTCCTGCCGCCGCATCCGCCAGGGGCTCCAGGCCCTGGGGCTGGACCTTCCCGACCTGGACGGCATTTTCATCACCCACACCCACACGGACCACATTTCCGGCCTCCAGACCCTTCTANAGCGCACAAGCTGCCCCGTCTACGCCTCCGCCCAGGCGGGCCGGGACCTGCTGCGGCGGATGGTCCTTTTGGAGGACCGCCTCCGGGAGGCGGAGGGGGCCTTTTCCGTGAAGGACTGCGCCGTCACCGCCTTCCCCACCTCCCACGACGCCCCCGGCTCCCGGGGCTACCGCTTCGACACCCCCGACGGGGGCTTCGGCCTGCTGACGGACAGCGGCGTGGTGACGCCGGAGGCGGAGGCGGTCCTGCCGGGCGTTGCCCTGGCGGTGCTGGAGGCCAACCACGACGTGGAGACTCTGCGGAGCGGTCCCTATCCCTACTTTTTGAAAAAGCGCNTTCTGGGCCCGGAGGGGCACCTCCCCAACGAGGAAGCCGCCGCCTTTGCCGTCACCCTGACCAGGGCCGGGGCCCGGGAAATCGTCCTGGCCCACCTGAGCCGGGAGAACAACACCCCGGCCATGGCCCTCCGGGCGGTGGAGACGGCGCTGAGCGCCGCGGGCCTGGCCCCCCGCCTCTCCGCCGCCCCCCGGGACGGCCTCAGCGGGGCGTATGTGCTGGAGGGAGGAACGGTATGCAGCGGGTAATCCTTCTGTGCGTAGGGAAGCTGAAAGAGAAATTTTACGCCGGGGCGGCGGCGGAGTACGCCAAGCGCCTGAGCCGGTACTGNAAGCTGGAAATCGTGGAGCTGCCGGAGGAGCGGNTGCCGGAAAACCCCTCTGCCGCCCAGATTGAGGGGGCCCTTTTGAAGGAGGCGGAGAATATCCGCCGGAAGCTGCCGCCCTCCTCCCGCCTAATCGCCTTGTGCGTGGAGGGGCGGCTCCGATCCAGCGAGGAGCTGGCCCGCACCATGGCCGCCTGGGCCGCGGGGACGGAGCTGGGGCAGGAGAAGCGGCTGGTGNTTTTAATCGGGGGGTCCTTNGGGCTCTACGCGTCCATCAAGGCGGAGGCGTGGGCGAAGCTGTCCATNTCGCCGATGACATTTCCCCACCACCTGGCCCGGGTGATGCTGCTGGAGCAGATTTACCGGGCCTACCAGATTAACGGGGGGACGCGGTATCATAAGTAAGTCCCNTCTTGGGGGAAGGGCCCGCCGGGANAAGGGCAGGTCCCACAAGATATCCTATTGGGAGAAGGGCAATTCCTGGGGGAATGGCCTGACCAGGGGGACAGGCCCCACATCGTCGGAAGAAATTCCGCCCGCTGCGTCCCCGCCTGACGGCGAGGACTCCGCTCTGCTCCATTCCTTCCTCCTCTCCCCACCGGACNCGCTTCGCTGGGCTCCGGCGGGGGCCCCTATAGGGTGGTCTATTGAGAGAAGGCAGTTCCGGAAAAAGGCGGACACCTACCCCCTACCGCCAGGGTAGCGGCAGCGAAAAGAGGAGGGAGTCCATTCGGTGACCTCCAACCCCCCGCCCGCACCACGCCGCGGGCTGGAGACTTGCGTACCCGGAGGAAGCACCTCTTGCG
>NZ_CAJMXG010000028.1:0-21103 GCF_905219725.1 Oscillibacter sp. CU971 | reverse complement strand
CTCTCCACGCCCCCCTGGTATGCCTATCTCCGCATCGCCGAGGGCTGTGACAACCACTGCGCCTACTGCGTCATCCCCTCCCTCCGGGGCAAGTACCGCAGCCGCCCCATGGCGGAGCTGCTGGACGAGGCGGCGGAGCTCAGCTCCGCCGGGGTCAAGGAGCTGCTGGTCATTGCCCAGGACATCACCCGCTACGGCACGGATTTAAACGGCGAGCACCAGCTGGCCGCCCTGCTCCGGGAGCTTGCCGGGCTGGACTTCCACTGGATACGCCTCCACTACCTCTACCCCGACGAGATTACGGAGGAGCTCATCGACACCATCGCCTCGGAGCCGAAGATCCTCCCCTATCTGGATATCCCCATCCAGCACTGCAACGACGGCATTTTAAAGGCCATGAACCGCCGGGACACCAAAGAGTCCATCCGGGCGCTGTTCCGCACCCTCCGCCGGCGCATTCCCGGCCTGGTCCTCCGGACCAGCCTCATCGCCGGGCTTCCGGGAGAGGGAGAGGCGGAGTTCGGGGAGCTGTGTGAATTCCTCCGGGAACAGAAAATCGAGCGGGCCGGGGTGTTTCCCTTCTCCCCGGAGGACGGAACCCGGGCGGCGAAGATNGAGCATGTGGACGCGGAGGAAGCCGCCCGCCGGGCGGAGATCGCCGTGGACGTGCAGTCCGACGTCATCGACGCTTACAACGAGTCCATCCTGGGAGAGGAGCGGGAAGTCCTCTGCGAGGGCTTTGACGGCCAGGCCCAGCTGTTCTATGGCCGAAGCTACGCCGAGTCTCCGGAGATCGACGGGCGCATCTGGTTCTCCGCCGGGGAGGAGCCGGAGCCGGGGGACTTCGTCACCGTCCGCCTCACCGGGGTGATGGACGGCGAGCTCACCGGAGAGCGGGTATGAAAAGCCCCCTGAGGGAAATCCCCGGCGTGGGGGCCCGCATCGCCGCCGTCATGGAGGCCCTGGGAATCCGGGAGGTCTCGGACCTCCGGGGCCGGGACCCGGAGGAGCTGTATCTGAAAGAATGCCTGATGAAGGGTTACCAGGAAGACCGCTGCGCCCTGTACGTCTGGCGGGCGGCGGTGTATTACGCGGACCACGAAACCAGGGACCCGGAGAAGCTGAAATGGTGGTACTGGAAGGACAAACCCTATCCGGAGAAGGAGGACCTATGAATCTGCCCAATAAACTGACCATGCTCCGCATCATCCTGACGCCCATTTTCCTGGCGGTGCNGTACTGGGGCTTCCCCGGCGCGGACTATGCGGCCCTGGCAATTTTCATCATCGCCAGCCTGACGGATATGCTGGACGGGAAAATCGCCCGGAAGTACAACCTGGTCACGGACTTCGGCAAGTTCGCCGACCCTCTGGCGGACAAGATTCTGGTGGTGGCGGCCATGCTGTGGTTTGTGGAGTGCGGGCGGATGCCCGNCTGGATGGTGATGATTGTGATCACCCGGGAGTTTGCCGTCAGCGGCCTTAGGATGATCGCCTCAGACAACGGGCGGGTGATTGCCGCCGGGTGGTCCGGGAAGGTGAAAACAGCCTCCACCATGGTGTGTATCGTGATGATGCTGGCTCTGGGGCCTCAGATTGAGGCGGCTCGGATGCAGATGTATTTGTCGTCCCAGTTCCCCGCCCCGCGTCCCCCGATCCTGTGGGTGGACATTATCTGCGGCTGGGTCATTACCTTGACGACTCTGTACTCTGGGGTGGAATACTTCCTGAAAAACAAAGATGTTATCCGCTCTGCTTGAGCGGTACACAAAAGCCCCGCTGTCTCTCGACAGCGGGGCTTTTCATATCGCTTAATTCGTTGCTTAGTTCAGCTTGACGGCCTTGCCCGTTCTCCACGCTTCCGTGGTGGCGTAGCCGATGGCGGTGGACTTGGTCCCGTCGTAGACGCTGACCCCGGGGGTCTTCCCCTGGAGCACGCAGTCCACAAACTCCTGGACCTCGATGAGATAGGCCTCCTCAAACCGCTCCGGGAAGGAGCCCACGCACTCGGCGCACACGCCGTTGGTGTTGTACAGCCGGGCCTGGTTCTTCTCCGGGACGGCGGAGATGCGGATAGACCCTTCGGTGCCCACGATCTCGGTTTCCACATGGTAGCCGTNAGGGGCCGTCCGGCCCACATGGATCATGCCCATGGCGCCGTTTTCAAACTTGTAGACGGCCACGCCGGTCTCGTCGTCCCCAGCGTCCTTAAACTCCGGGTGCTTGAAGGTGGCGCCCATGGCGTAGACCTCGGTTGCCTCGCAGCCCAGGAACCAGCGCATGAGATCGATGTCGTGAATGGACATATCCAGGAAGATGCCGCCGGAGTTCTTGGCGAACCGGATGGCTCCTTCCACGAACGNCACTGGGTCGATACCTGTGGCCTTCACCAGATAGGGGGTGCCGATGGCTCCCTCCTCGATCTTCTGTTTGGCGTAGGAATAGAACTTGTCGTAGCNGCGCATGAAGCCAAGCATGAAGGTGAGCTCCGGGTGGCGCTCCACGGCGGCCTCCGCCTGCTTGCATTGGGCCACGTCCACGCCCAGGGGCTTCTCGGAGAAGACGTGCTTCCCCGCGTCCAGGGCGGCCTCAATTTGCCAGCAGTGCTCGGAAGAGGTGGTGACAATGACCACCGNGTCGATGTCGGCTTTCGCCAGCATCTCCTTGTAGTCCGTATAGACGTCGGTGACGCCCAGCTCGTTTTTGGCGTACTCCAGCTCGGCGGGGACGATGGAACAGGCCGCCGTCAGCTCCGCGCCGGGAATCTTATAGCGGAGGTTCTGGGCGTGGACCTTGCCCAAACGGCCCAAGCCCACAACGCCGACTTTTACTTTGTTCATTATTTCGCGACCTTCTCTTTCTCCTCGGCCTCCTGCTTGGCGGCGGCGGCCATGCGGCGGTTCTTGGCCTCCATGCCGGCCCGGACCACATCCATGAAGACCGCCAGGATGATCACCAGGCCCAGGACGATGTTCTGGCCCGCGGAGTCAATAGACANCATGGTAAAGCCGTTGCGCAAAACCGCGATGATCAGGGCGACCAGCATGGTGCCCACCATGGTGCCCTTGCCTCCGGTGAAGGAGGCTCCGCCGATGATGCAGGCCGCGATGGCGTCCGTATCATAGGGCTGGTTGGCGTTGGCGCCGTTGCAGATGCCGGACCGGCCGATGGAGACGATGCCGCCCAGGGCCGCCATGATGCCGGACATGGTGTAGCAGAAGGTCAGCACGTTGGCCGTGTTGATGCCGGAGAGCCGGGTGGCCTCCATGTTGCCGCCGGCGCAGTAGATGGACCGGCCCAGAGCCGTGCGGCTGAGGAAGAGGTGCATGATAACGTAGAGGACGATAACCACCATGAAGCTGACAGGGAAGCCGCCGATGGTGGCCTTGCCCAGGAACTGGACGGACTCGGGGAAGTTGTTGACCATCTNGCNGCCGGTGACCAGCAGGGCCAGGCCCCAGAGGACGTTCTTCATGCCCAGGGTGGACACGAAGGGATGAGGCAGGTGCAGACGGGTCAGCAGGGTGCCGTTGATGAAGCCCACCAGGCCGCCGGCCACGATGGCTACGATCATCATCAAAACGCCGCTTTGAATCTCCGCCTTGTTCATGGCGCCCATGACGCAGGCGCAGAACACGGCGTTGGCGCCTACGGAGAGGTCAATGCCCGCCGTGATAAGGCACAGCAGCATGCCCGTCGCCAGNAAGGCGTTGAAGGCCGTCTGCTTCAGGATGCCCATGAGGTTGCTGTAGCTGTAGAAGTTGGAGTTTGCAACTGACAAAACCACGCACATGATTACCAGGGCCAGCAGGGTTCCCATTTGGAACCCGGACCCGCTCTTTNTNTTAGTCATCTAAACTACCTCCCCAAGCCGCTTTCATGATGTCCTCCTGGTTGAAATGCTTGCTGTCACGGTCCACGGTGGCCATGACCCGGCCGCCCCGCATGACGACCACCCGGTCGCTCATGCCCAGGATCTCCGGCATTTCGGAGGAAATCATAATGACGCATTTTCCCGCCTTTACCAGGCTGTTCATAACATTGTAAACCTCGACCTTCGCGCCCACGTCGATGCCCCGGGTGGGCTCGTCGAAGATGTAGATGTCCGCCTCACTGTTGAGCCATTTTCCGATGACCACCTTCTGCTGGTTGCCGCCGGAGAGCTGGCCCACGANCTCGTCGATGGAGGGGGTCTTGATCCGCAGGGTCCGGATGTGCCCCTCGCCGGACTCCTGGATGCGCTTTTCGTCCAGGAACAAGCCCGTGGTGTGCCGCTTCAAACTGGCCAGCACCAGGTTCGTGCGAATGGACTCCTGGAGCACCAGGCCCTGGCCNTTCCGGNCCTNGNTCAANAGCGCGATGCCCTCGGCGATGGCCTGTTTGGGGCTTTTGACGTTGACTTCTTTTCCCTTGATGTAGATTTTGCCGCCGTCGATGGGGTCCGCGCCGAAGACGGCCCGGACGGTCTCCGTGCGGCCCGCGCCCACCAGGCCGCTCATGCCCAGGATCTNGCCGCCATAGGCCTCCAGGCTGACGTCCTTCAAAACGCCGCCGATGGAGAGGTTTTCAATCTTCAGCATGCACTCGCCCTTGGTGCCGAACTCCTTGGGGAACTGGTTCTCCAGGGTCCGGCCCACCATGGCGGCGATGAGGGAGTCGTTGTTCCAGCCGGCAATGTCCCGGGTCTCGATGAACTCGCCGTCCCGGATGACCGTCACCCGGTCGCAGAGCTCGAAGAGCTCCTCCAGCTTGTGGGAAACGAAGAGGATTCCCACGCCCCGGGCCTTCAGCTCCCGGCAGGTCTGCATCAGCTGCTTGACCTCTTTTTCGCCCAGGGAGGACGTGGGCTCGTCCATGATAATCATTTTGGCGTCAATCAGGACGGCCTTGGCGATTTCGATCATCTGCTGGACGCCCATGCCGAAGGTGCCCGCAGCCTTCCGGGGATCGATGTCCTGGCCCAGGGACTGCATGACCTCGGNGGCCTTTTTGTGCATGCCCTCATAGTCCAGGAGGAAGCCCTTCTTGGTCCATTTGTTGATAAAGATATTGTCCGTGACGCTGAGGAGCTTTTCAATGTTCAGCTCCTGGTACACGCAGGCAATGCCCGCGGCGGCGGACTCATTGGGGTTTTTGAAGATCTTCCGCTCTCCGTGGACATAGATCTCGCCCTCGTCCGCCATGTGGACGCCGGTGAGAACCTTAATCAGCGTGGATTTGCCCGCGCCGTTCTCTCCGATCAGTCCGTGGATCTCGCCCGGCTTCACGGCCAGCTGCATGTTGTGCAGGGCCACAACGCCGGGGAATCGTTTGGTTACGTTTCTCAGCTCAACTACGTATTCGCCCACCTAATCATCACCTCATTCTCTTGGAAATCCGTGGTTTCGCAACACACCGGTTCTGGAAATATGTTACAGGAGGAAGAGAAAAGGGGCCCCGCTCCGGCGGAGCCGGAACGGGGCCCCTTCCGCTCACTTCAAAAGGGATGTACGGCTTTGCTTATTAGGCCAGGTAGCCCTGGAGCTGCTCCAGACGGGCCTGGGCGTTGGAGGGATCGACGATGCTGGCGCCGGCGTCGATGAACTCGTCCAGCTGCTCGCCCTGGAGGGCGCGGACCACGGCGTCAACGGAGTTGTAGCCCATGCTGTAGCCCTCCTGGCAGANGGACATGGTCTCTTCACCGGCCAGGATGGAGTTGCAGGCNGACTGGATGCCGTCGAAGCCCAAGAAGACGGTGTTCTTGTAGTTTTCGTTTCCGGAGGCGGCGGCGGCACGGGCGGCGGCCATGGCCATGTCGTCATTGTTGGCGCAGATGACCGCGATTCCCTCGGGGTGGTTCTGGATGATGGCTTCCATGCAGGTCACGGCCTGGTCGGCCACGGCGTTGGCATACTGGGTCTCGTCGGAGAGGAAGGTTCCGCCGGCGGCCTCGATGCCGGCCTTGTAGCCCGCCATACGGGCCTCGTTGGTGGAGTCGCCCTGGACGCCCGCGATCTCGATGCACTTGATCTCTTCCCAGCCGCGCTCCTTGGCCAGCTTCGCGGCGGCTTCGCCGCCCAGCTTGGCCGCGGCCTCATTGCCGGTGCCCACGAAGGAGAGGACCTCGGGGGCGTCGATGTCGGTATCCACCGCCACGATGGGCTTGGTTTGGCCGGCAATCATGTTGGCCNCCATNTCCGCCTGCAGGNGGGCGANGACATAGCCGTCGATGTCGCCGTTGTTCATGTCGGTTTCGATCATGTTCAGCTGCTCGTCATAGGCGGTTTCGGAGGTGGCTCCCTTGACCGTGACGGTCACATTGGGATGGTCTTTCTGATAGGCGTTGGCTCCGGCCACCACATAGCTCCAGNACTCGGAGGCGGTGGTCTTCAGGATAACGGAGATGTTGTAGNTCTCGTCGCCGCNGTCGGAGGAACCGGAGTCGGCGGGCTCGGCCTGCTGCTGTCCGNCGTCCGCGGGGGCGGAGGAGCCGCCGTCATTGCCGCCGCCGCTGCCGCCGCAGGNGGCCNGGGACAGGGCCATGGCAAGGGTGAGGAGCAGTGCAAGGAACTTCTTCATAACTTCTTTTCTCCTTTTCAAATAGTTTCCCGGAAACGTGGGGCGCCTCCTCAAAAGCTCCTAACTCCCCGCGCTTAAAAAGCGCGGGGAAAGGGAGTACTCCCTTTCCAAAGTCCCCTTGAAGAAGCGGCCGTCATGCCTCCAGCAAATACGTCCGTATTTTAGCACAGGCATCCTCCGCCAGTCAAGAAGAGTATACCATATTTATACACTATTGAAAAAATGAGCAGGCATTTTTGTGAATAGTATCTAAGGTAAAAAGCGGAAATTTCCAAAGATACCCAACTTTTCGACGGACGGTTTCTTAAGCAGAGGAATTATTCTCTCACTCCGGCCCTCCAATCCCGGATGGCCCTCAGAAAATCCTCGCCATAGCGCTCCGCCTTGACCCGTCCCACGCCGGAAACCTTCAAAAACTCCTCCATGTCCAGGGGGCGGAGCGCCGCCATATCCGCCAGGGCGGCGTTGGAGAAGACGATGTAAGCGGGGACCCCCGCCTCCTGGGCCAGACGGGAGCGAAGGGCCTTCAGCGCCGCCAGCAGGCTGCCGTCCGCCTCCTGGGGCGCGGATCCGGAAGACGGGCCGGCCTGGGGAGGCGGCGACTTCGCCGCCCGCTCCCGGAGAAGGACCCGCTGCCCCCGGAAGGGCACGTCCCCCGCCCGGGCCGTCAGCCGGAGGACGGGGTACTCCTCCCCGTCGGCGCGGAGATAGCCCTCCTCCATCAGGTGGTCGATGTACCGCTGGACCCGCTCCTGGTCCACGCCCTTCAGGGCTCCGTGGGTGGGAAGCCGGTCCAAACCCAGCTGGAGGATCCGCCGGTCCCGGCTGCCCCGGAGGAGCTTGATGATGGCGGCGGCCCCCAAGCCGTAGGCGCAGCGCTTTTCCACCCGGGCCACGGCGGAGAGGATCTTCTGGGCCTCCACGGTGATGTCCCGCTCCACGAAATCCCCGGCGCAGCTTCCGCAGTTCCCGCAGTTTCCGCTGTGGATCTCCCCGAAGTAGTCCAGCAAATCCGCCCGGAGGCAGCCGGTGGTCTTGCAGTAACGCACCATCCGGTCCAGGCGGATGAGATCCCGGCGGAGGCGCTCCGGGTCCCCCTCCTGGGCCTCCTGGGAGTGGGTGATGAGNTACTTGGCGGTCTGCACGNCCCCGGGGGCGTAGAGCAGGACGCAGCGGGCGGGACTGCCGTCGCNCCCCGCCCGGCCCGCCTCCTGGTAGTAGCTTTCCAGGTCCTTGGGCATGTTGTAGTGGACCACAAAGCTGACGTTGGATTTGTCGATGCCCATGCNGAAGGCGTTGGTGGCCACCATGACCCGGGCCTGGTCGTAAACAAAGCCCTCCTGGCTCCGGCGGCGCTCGCCGTCCTCCATTCCGGCGTGATACCGGGCGGCGGGGACGCCCTGGGCCAGCAAGGCGGCGGTAACCGCGTCCACCGCCTTCCGGGTGGCGCAGTAGACGATGCCGCTCTGCTCCGGCCGCTCCGCCAAAAAGCNGCTGAGCCAGAGGTCCTTGTCCCTGGGCCGGACCACCTCAAAAAAGAGGTTTGGCCGGTCAAAGCCGGTGGTGACGCGCAGGGGGTCCCGGAGCTCCAGCAGGGTTTCGATGTCCCGCCGCACCGCCGCCGTGGCCGTGGCGGTGAACGCCCCCACGGGAGGCCGGACGGGCAGGGCGCGCACCAGCTCCGCGATTTCCAGATAGCTGGGCCGGAAGTCCTGGCCCCACTGGGAGACGCAGTGGGCCTCGTCCACCGCCACCAGGGAAACGGGCAGCTCCCCCAGCAGGCGGCGGAAGCCCTCGGCCTGGAGCCGTTCCGGGGCGACGTATAAGAGCTTGCAGTCCCCCCGGCGGACCCGGCGATAGACCTCCCGGTACTCCTCCGCGTCCAGAGACGAGTTGATGTACGCGGCGGGGATGCCCGCCTGGGCCAGGGCGGCCACCTGGTCCTTCATCAGCGAGNTGAGGGGGGAGATCACCAGGGTCAGCCCCGGCAGCAGCAGGGCGGGAAGCTGGTAGCAGACGGATTTCCCCGCCCCGGTGGGCATGACGCCCAGGGCGTCCCGGCCCGAAAGAAGCGCGTCTACTAAAGGTTCCTGCCCGGGGCGGAAGCCGCTGTGTCCAAAGTACTGCTTTAAAAGGATNTGCTTGTCCATGGGACGGCCTCCTGTCGGGATTCTTTCTGCGCGGCTATGAGACAGCGGCGGATGGTCCCCCGGACCGCTCCCTCCGACTCGATCTCCTCCTGCATGTCCAGAAGACGGTCCAGGCACCGCCGTGGGGTCCGCCTCCTTATTTTTTTGATTTTATCACAAGGCCCCCGGCGATGCAAGAAAGGAAACGCGCCCGGGCCCCATTGACGCACCGGCGAGGAGGCGGTATAATCAGAGCCATTCATCGGGACCGGAGGACAGGACATGAACTTGACTTTTAAAAAGGCGTCCCTGGACGACCTGGAGCTTTTGACGGAAACAAGAATCGAGGTGCTGCTGGCGGCCAACGGACTGCCGGAGGGCACGGACATGGACGAGGTGCGAAAGCAGACCCGCCGCTACTATCAAACGGCGATCCCGGAGGGCACGCACACCGCGTATCTGGTGCTGGAGGGAGATCGTTTGGCGGGCGCGGGCGGCGTCAGCTTTTTTCGGATCATGCCCACCGATCACAATCCCAGCGGGCAGAGGGCCTACATTATGAATATGTACACGCGTCCCGAATACAGGCGAAGGGGCATCGCGCGCAAAACCCTGAGCCTGCTGGTCCAGGAGGCCGGAAGCAGGGGCGTCACAGCGGTTTCCCTGGAGGCCACCGCCATGGGCCGCCCCCTGTATGAGAAATACGGCTTCGTGGGGATGGACCACGAGATGGAGCTGCCGGAGGGTTTTGCGGCCCGGGAAACACCGGCCCTTGACTTCCCCCCGCCCCCGCTGTAAAATGGCAGCAATTGACAAGTACGAGCTTGGAGGCAACGCATGGAGCAAACCGATCTGATTGTCTGCCGGGACCTGTCCCTGGGCTATGAGGGGCAGAGCGTCCTGAGCCATCTGAATCTCCGGGTTCGGAGCGGGGACTACCTCTGCTTGGTGGGGGACAACGGCTCCGGGAAGTCCACCCTGCTCCGGGGGCTCCTGGGGCTTCTGCCGCCCCTCTCCGGGACCATCGAACGGGCGGCGGAGCTGGAGCGGGGGGCCGTGGGCTACCTCCCCCAGCAGACCAGGGCCCAGCGGGACTTCCCCGCCACGGTGGAAGAGGTGGTCCTCTCCGGCTGCCTGAACCAGAAGGGGCTCCGGTTCTTCTACACCGCCGCCCAGCGGTCCCGGGCGCTGATGAACATGGGGAAGCTGGGGGTTCTGGAGCTTCGGGCCAAGAGCTACCGGGACCTCTCCGGGGGCCAGCAGCAGCGGGTCCTCCTGGCCCGGGCCCTCTGCGCCGCAAGCCGCCTGCTCATCCTGGACGAGCCCGTCACCGGCCTGGACCCCGCCGCCGCCCAGGACCTTTACAAGACGCTGAATTATTTAAATAAGAAGGAGGGCATGGCTGTGGTCATGGTCACCCACGACCTCCGCCCCGCCCTCCGGGACGCGGGGGCCGTGCTCCATATCGGGCATGGCGGGTCCTTCCTGGGGACTCCGGCGGAATATCTGGCCTCCCCCTATGGGAAGCGCTTTAAGGAGGCTGCGGAATGAGCTTGCTGGAAATGTTCTCCTTCCCCTTTATTCAGCGGGCCCTCGTCGCCGGGGTGCTGGTGAGCCTCTGCGCCGCCCTGCTGGGGGTGCCCTTGGTTCTGAAGCGGTACTCCATGATCGGCGACGGCCTCAGCCATGTGTCCTTCGGGGCCCTGGCCATGGCGGCGGCTCTGGGATTCACACCGCTGTATTTCTCCATTCCCGTGGTGGTCGCCGCGGCCTTTCTCCTCCTCCGGGTGGCGGACAGCCCCCGGTGGAACAGCGACGCGGCCATCGCCGTGGTCAGCGCCTCCTCCCTGGCCCTGGGGGTGCTGGTGATTTCCAAGACCTCCGGCATGACCACGGACGTGGACAACTATATGTTCGGCAGCGTCCTGGCCATGAGCAAGGCGGACGTCGGGCTGTCGGTGGTCCTCTGCGCCGCCGTGCTGGCTTTGTTCCTCCTGTTTTACCACCGCATTTTCGCCGTGACCTTTGACGAGGGCTTCTCCCGGGCCACAGGGATGCGGGTGGAGCGGTACAACGCCCTGCTGGCCATTTTGACGGCGCTGACCATCGTGCTGGGCATGCGGATGATGGGGGCCATGCTGATCTCCTCCCTGGTGATTTTCCCGGCGCTAACGGCCATGCGGCTGTTTCAGAGCTTCCTGGGGGTGACCCTCTGCGCCGCCGTTACGTCGGTGGGGTGCTTCTGCGCGGGACTCGCCGTGTCCTTCTCCTGGTCCACGCCGGTGGGGGCCACGGTGGTGGCGGCGAACCTGGCGCTGTTCCTCCTGGCCTGCGGCCTTGCGGCCCTCCGGGGACGGCGGGGCCGCTGAAAAAGGTGAAAACCACGGGGCGGAGTGGAAACTTTTCCTTGACATTTTCCCAAATTCCGATATAATAAATAGGCTTGCAGTTGCAGGCATATCCTTGCTCTCATCGGAGTATGAGGGCCATTTGTCCAAAAGGAGGTGCAAACATGGCAAAGGTTACTGCCAATTACGAGGTCGTGTATATCATCGACCCTGCACAGGGGGAGGAGAACATCGCCGCTCTGGTTGCGAAGTTCAAGACCCTGGCTGAGCAGAACGGCTCCGCCGTCGAGGTGGAGGAGTGGGGCGCCCGGCGTCTCGCCTATCCCATCGATTACAAAAACGACGGCTACTATGTGCTGATGAGCTTCACCAGCGAACCGTCCTTCCCCAAGGAGCTGGACCGCGTTCTCGGTATCACCGACGGCATCATGCGTTCCCTGATCGTCTGCAAGGGCGAGTGAGGAGGAACCCCGCATGCTGAACAAGATCATTCTCATGGGCCGTCTGACCCGTGACCCCGAACTGCGCCGCACNCAGAGCGGCACCGCCNTCACGTCCTTCTCCATCGCCTGCGACCGGGACTTCAAGTCCCAGAGCGGCGAGAAGGAGACGGACTTCATCGACGTGGTCGCCTGGCGGAGCNCGGCGGAGTTTNTCAGCAAGTNCTTCNCCAAGGGCCGCATGGCCGTGGTGGAGGGACGGCTGCAGATCCGCGATTGGACCGACCGGGAAGGCGGCAAGCGCCGCAGCGCCGAGGTCGTGGCGGACAACGTCTACTTCGGGGACTCCAAACGGGACAGCGGCGGCGAATACGGCGGCTCCTCCTACGGAGCGCCCCCCGCCTACGGCGCCCCCGCCGCGTCCGGCAGGGCTCCTGCCTCCGGCTTTGGAGGAGGGTCTGATTTCACCGAGATCGGCGAGGAGGACGGCGAGCTGCCGTTTTGAATTTGATGGATTCCGAAGGGCGCGGAGTTCTTCGGACACCGGAATAAAGGAGGAAATCTCATGGCTTTCGATCGTGAATCCCGGCCCGCCCGCCCGACGCGGGGCAAGCGCCGCAAGGTCTGCCAGTTCTGCGCCGAGAAGTGCGAGCACATCGACTATAAGGATGCCGCCAAGCTGCGCCGCTTCATCTCTGAGCGCGCCAAGATCCTGCCCCGCAGGACCACCGGCACCTGCGCTATGCATCAGCGCCAGCTGACTGAGGCCATCAAGCGGGCCCGTCAGATCGCCCTGCTGCCCTACGTCACCGACTGACGGAGGAACAAGGAACTGAAAAAGTCCGGTCCGTCCCCTTTGGGGCGGGCCGGGTCTTTCCCGGGGTAAAAATTTCTTTTCCCGGCGGAAAAGGACTTGATTTTTCCCGCCNGTTCGTTTATAATAACATTGTTGTGTAAATTGAATACGCAGGGTTAGTACATCGGTAGTACAACGGCTTCCCAAGCCGTGGAGGCGGGTTCGATTCCCGTACCCTGCTCCAAAAGGAACAGCACCGCTTTGCGGTGCTGTTCCTTTTGGAGCAGATACTCCGGTTTGCCGCGCAAAGCGGCCGCCGCGGACCTTATGCAAACCGCGGGAAAACTCCCGGAAGCCTTTCCGGCCCGCGCCTGTTTCCTTGCGGCGTCAAGGGCTTTCCGCCTTTGGCGGGTTTTCCAGATCCAGCACATACCGCTCATAGGCGTTGATGATGGTAGTCTCCCCCCGCTGGAGCACCCGGGGGATCTGGAACCCATAGTTCACATGCACATGCCCATGGATCAAGTACCGGGGCCGGTACTTGTCCACCAAATTCAGCAAACACTCAAACCCCTGGTGGGCGTAGTCCTCCCCGTCTCCATAGCCCATGATGGGCGAGTGGGTCAGCACAATGTCCACGCCCCCCGCCCGCCGGAGGCTCCACCACAGCCGCCGGACCCGGCGGGCCATCTGGGCCTCCGTGTACTGGTGGGGCCCTCCGCTGTACTCTACACTCCCCCCCAGGCCCAAAATGCGCAGGCCCTTCACCGTCACCAGGCGGTCCTCCACGCAGTCGCAGCCCTCCGGAGGGTTCCGGTCATAGGTCTTGTCGTGATTCCCGTGGACGTAGAGCAGGGGCTTGCCGCTCATGGTCACCAGGAAGCTGAGGTATTTGGAGTTCAAGTCCCCGCAGGAGAGGATCAGGTCGATGCCGTCCAGGCGGCCCGGACGGTAGTAGTCCCACAGGTACTCGCTCTCTTTATCAGACAGTAACAGCAGCTTCATAGGATGGGGTCCTCCTTCTCCGGGGGAATGGCCTCCCGGTAGACGCCCTGGAGCCGGGCGAGGGGGCGGGCCATGGGCAGCAGGTCCTCATACTGGGGCAGCTGGCCGTGGACGCAGTCTAGAAGGGTGTCCATGTGCAGGATTTTCTCCGGCGCGGCCTCGGGGAAGGGCTGGAGGGAACCGTCGATGATGCCCCGGCGGAGGACGCCCGCCAGCCGGCGGACCCCGGCGGGCAGATCGTCCCCCAGCAGGATGTCCACGGCCCGGCTGTCCAGGCCCCACCAGTAGTTCACCGCCTGGCCCTCCGGGGCTGCCAGGGCCTCCCAGCCGCCCTCCAGCACGCTGCGGACCAGGTTCGTGTAGACATTGCCCCAGTGCCAGTAGGGGGAGGCCAAGGAGTGGAATTTTCCGTTCTCAATGCGGCACAGGCCCCAGGGCTCCCGGATGCGGTCCGGCGTGGGAATGTCCCGGTTGGAGATGAGGGAGACCCCCTCCCAGGCCAGGGCGTCCATGGCGTCCTCCTCCACGCAGGACCAGCGGAGGGTGATCTCCGCCCGGGGATTTGTCAGCTGGGCCCCCAGGGCGAAGGCGTTGATGCTGGCGGGAACGCCGAAGATCGGGCTGCTGGCCACGTACCCGATGCGGCCGCTGCGGCTCAGAGCCCCGGCGATGGCCCCGGCGATATACTTCGCCTCATAGATGCGGCTGTAATAGGTACGGACCCCGGNGTAGGGCATGGAGACGGAGCAGTTCAGAATACGGACCTCAGGGTGCTTCGCCGCCGTCTTCCGGCAGGCCCCGATGAGGGGCGGCGTGATGGCGAAAAGGATCTGGGCCCCGTGCTCAATGGCCTCCTCCATGGCGGCCTCCGCCNCCTCCCCGGGGCGGAGGCCGTAGAAGACCTCCGTTTCCACCCGGTCCTCCAGCACGGTTTCCAGGTACTCCCTCCCCAGGTCGTGGGACCGGGCCCAGTCGCTCTGCTCCGGCAGCTGGTCGCTGATGAAGGCCACATGCAGGCGGCTTAGCTGCTTGGGCTTGAAGATGCGGCCCAGCAGGTTCTCCTCCCTGGCCTCCGGCGTGTCCGTGCGGACGGCGATGGGCCCTGACAGGGCCTTGATGTCCGCCCAGACGGCCTTGACGCTCTTGAGGAGCTCCGCCGAGGACAGGGAGATCAGTTCGTCGAAGCTGTAGACCTTCAGCCACACCAGCACGGCGTCCGCCACGGTGATGGGCAGCTCCCCGCCTCCCAGCTTCAAAAAGGGCTCTTGAAAATAGGTGTAGCCCGCGGCGAAGCGGCGGCGCTCGTCCTCCGTCCAGATGTGGTCCGGCTCATAGCCCAGGGCCTTCTGGAGTTTGACAAAGCTCCCCGCCCGGGTAAACCGGGTCCGGTACAGCTTCGTCTTCGGAAAGGACTGCATAAATTCGTAGTAGGCCNCCACCGCCGGGTCCTCCGTCCAGACAGGGATCATGCGGATGACGTAAGCGGGGATGGTGGGCGCGCCATAGCTCCGCAGGACGCTGACCCGCTTGTTTCCCTCCTGGACGTAAAANCGGCNGAAGNACTNATAGCACCNGNTAGGNNCCCGGATGCCCTCGTCCCCCAGGTGGGCCTCGCAGAGGCTGATCCACTTCCCGGCAAACTCCGTGTCCGGGTCCAGCAGGGGCAGGAAGTCCGCCGAGAAGGCGGACCGGCGGCCCGCCGTTTTGGTGCCGACGATCTGGTCGATGGGAATCTCCATCACCCCCAGCTCCGTCTGGCCCGCCACCATAGAGTCGCTGATGATCTCGTCCAGCACCTGGGGATAGGGGTAGCGGCCCCGGACCAGGGCCTCCTTATAGGCCTTGCGCCCCTGTTTCAAGGCGGTGGCGTACTGCGACATTGCCTCCTGACGGTTCATGCAAAAGTCCTCCCTTATCGTTCCGATCCATGTGATTTCAAGGGTTTATTGTACCCTGACCGCCGGAAAATTACAATGGTATTTTCGCCGAAAGCCGGGGAGCTCCGGGGGAAGGGACCGGGCCTTTTGGCAAAAGCCGGCAGGGCGCCCGGCGGGGAAGGGAAATTTAAAATCAGCACTACCAAGCGCCGTCCCGGCGTGCTATAATAGTGGGACAATCCAAACAGAAAGGATCGATCCCCTCATGAAAGACCAAAACTGCGGATACTGCACCCGGAAACAGGAGCTGCTGGACGGCTTCGGCATCTACGTCTGCGACCTGGAGGCCAGCGTTCTGGTCCTCTTTAAGGAGCAGAGCCACCCCGGCCGCTGCATCGTGGCCTACAAGGAGCACGCCGGCGACATGACGGAGCTCACCGGCGAGGAGCGNAGCGCCTTCTTCGCCGACGTGAACCGGGTGGCCAAGGCCCTCCACGCCGCCTTCCACCCGGACAAGATCAACTACGGGTCCTATGGGGACACCAGCGGCCACATGCACTTCCACCTGGTCCCCAAGTACAAGGACCAGGCCGAGTGGGCCTCCACCTTCGCCATGAACCCGGAGAAGGTCTTCCTCACCCAGCCGGAATACGACGCGATCATCGCGAAAATCAAGGCGAACCTGTAAGCGGTGCATAAAAGAGCGCCGGACGCATACGCGTCCGGCGCTTCGCCGTTCTTTGCCTTAGTCCTGGGACTCCTTGCTCAAATCCAAGCTGCGGATGATCTTCCGCAGGGGCAGGATCGAGGAGGGCGAGACGCTCAGCTCGTCCACGCCATAGCGGAGGAAGGTCTCCGTCAGGGTCTGGTCCGCGCCCAGCTCCCCGCAGATGCCCACCCAGCAGCCGTGGCGGTGGCCCGCCTCGATGGTGTGGCGGATCATGCGGAGGACCGCCGGGTGATGGGAGTCGTAGAAGTTATCCAGCTTGGGGTTCTGCCGGTCAATGGCCAGGGTGTACTGGGTCAGATCGTTGGTGCCCAGGGAGAAGAACTCCACTTCCTCGGCCAGCTCGTCGGCCAGAAGGACGGCGGCGGGCGTCTCCACCATGATGCCAATCTCCACATTGCCCATAGCAACGCCCCGCTCTTCCAGCTCGGCCCGGCACTCCTCCAGGATCTCCTTGGCGTCCCGGACCTCCCGGACGGAGATGATCATGGGGAACATGACGGAGACGGTGCCGAAAGCGCTGGCCCGGAGAATGGCCCGGAGCTGGGTCTTGAAGATCTCCTTCCGGGTCAGGCAGATGCGGATGGCCCGGTAGCCCAGGGCGGGGTTCTCCTCCTTGTCCAGTCCGAAGTAATCCGCCTGTTTGTCCGCGCCGATGTCCAGGGTGCGGATGATGACCTTCTTTCCGGCCATAGTCTCCACCACCCGCTTGTAGAGCATAAACTGCTGGTCCTCGCTGGGGTAGTCCTGGGAATCCAGGTAGAGGAATTCGCTGCGGAACAATCCGATGCCCTGGGCGTCGTTCTGGAGGACCAGCCCCACGTCCCCGGCGTTTCCGATGTTGGCGTAGACCTTGATCTCTTTGCCGTCCAGGGTGATGTTGGGCTTTTTCTTCAGGCTCTGAAGCAGGGCCTCCTGCTTGAGATCGTTGCTCCGCTTTTCCTCCATGGCGCTGAGGAGCTCCGGCGCGGGCTCGATGTAGACGCAGTGGTTATAGCCGTCGATGACGGCCAGCTTCCCGTCCCACTCGTCCTGGAAGTCCACCCCCACCAGGGCGGGGATGTTCATGGTCCGGGCCAAAATGGCGGTGTGGCTGTTGGAGGAGCCGTGGCGGGTGATGAAGCCCAGGAGCTTCGTCTTGTCCAGCTGCACGGTTTCGCTGGGGGTCAGGTCGTCGGCCACCAGAATGGCGGGCTGGTCGGCCATCATGTCCGCGTCGCCCACGCCCAGAAGGACGTTGACCACCCGGCGGGAGATGTCCTTCACGTCGGCGGCCCGGGCCCGCATGTACTCGTCCTCCATGGCGGCGAAGGCGGCGGCGAAGTTTTCCCCGGTGGCGGACGCCGCGTACTCGGCGGTGGCCCCCTGGGTCTCCAGGATACCCCGGACGGCGTCCAGATAGTCGTCGTCGTCCAGCATCATCTGGTGGATCTCAAAAATGGCGGCGTTGTCCTCCCCCACCTCGTCCAGGGCCTTGTCGTACAGGACCCCCAGCTGCTCCTGGGCCTTGACCCGGGCGGCGTCGAAGCGGGCGTACTCCTCCTCGGGGGTGAGGGTGGAGGAAACGGTGGTCTGGGCCTCCGCTTTCTTATAGATGCGCAGGGGGCCGATGGCAATGCCGTTCAGAATGGATTTACCAGTCGCAACTTGCATAGCGGTTCCCTCCCAGCGGCCTTACATGTTTTCCTTGCAGAACTGCTCCATGGCGGCGGCGCTGGCTTCCNCGTCTCCGCCCTCGATGGTAAAGGTGATCGTCTCCCCGGTTTTGACGCCCAGGCCCATGACAGCCATCAGCTTGGTGGCGGCGGCGGACTTTTCGCCCTTGGTGATGGTGACGGTGCTGTCCAGGGCCTTGGCGGCCTTGGCCAGCAGACCGGCGGGACGGGCGTGGATGCCCACGGGATCGGTGATCGTATAAGTGAACTGTTTCATGAAGCTTCTTCCTTTCTGATCGTGGTGGCCGGATTGCCCGGCGTCTTGTTTATAGGATACCACGTCCCCGTCCTATTTGCAAACGTTATTTAATCGTTTACCTGATTTGGAAGTATTTGATATCTTCTGATTGAAAAAGCGCGGAAAATCCAAAGGGATTTTCCGCGCAGGGAAACGCCTTTCGCGGCGTCNGCCGCGCAGCAGCCAGGCAAAGCCGTTGGGCCACAGCTCCACATCCCGGAGGCCATGGTGCCGGGTTCCGTACAGGAGATCGGTATAGCCGCCGTCCCGGTCCACGCGGGCATGGACAAACCCGCCGCTGAAGTTGAACAGGCACACCAGCTCCCGCTCTCCCATCCTCCGGCTGAGGGCCAGGACGTGGTTGCTGCCGGACTCCTCCACGGTCACGTCCGCCCGGGCGTCAAAGCAGGGCTCCGCCGCCCGGATGGCCTCCATCTGCCGGAGGCCTTGGAAAAGCTTGCCCTGGCAGGTCTTCGGGTCCGTCCGCCGCTCCGCCAGGTCCCAGGGGAAGTTCCCCCGGTGGAGATAGCGGCTGTCCTCCCGCTTGTCGGGGTCGTCGTGATAGCTCCAGTCGTTGAGCCGGCCCACCTCGTCGCCGCTGTAAATCACGGGGATGCCGCTCTGGCTGAGCATCCAGGCGTNGAGGGTCAGATCGCAGGCCACGGCCCGCTCCAAAAGGGCGGGGTCCCCCTCCGCCGCCTCCACGCCGCAGAGGGAGGCGGTGGTGCCGCAGAGGCGGGCGTCCCCCAGGCGGGGGTCGTCGTTATAGAGCTCCCCCCGGCTGGGACTGCCGGGCCATTTGCCGGTAAACCAGTCGTTTAGGAATTTCTTGTGGGCCACCTCGTCCGTGCCGGAGGTCTGCGCCAGCCAGGGATAATCCAGGCCCCAGCCGATGTCGTCGTGGCAGCGGAGGTAGTTGAGGAAGAGGAAGTCCTTGGGCAGGGCGCAGACGGCCTCCATCTGCCGCTTTAAGAGGGAGGCGTCCCCCGTGGCCAGGGTGTGCCAGGTGGCGGCCATGGTGGTGACGTTATAGAGCATGTGGCACTCGGGCTTCTCGGTGGTGCCGAAATAAGGGGCCACCTTGACGGGCTCCATGACCACCTCCCCCAGCAGCAGCACGCCGGGGCAGGCGATCTCCGTCACCATCCGCAGCATCCGGGACAGGGTATGTACCTGGGGCAGGTTCCGGCAGCCGGTGCCCAGCTCCTTCCAGATGTAGGGGATGGCGTCCAGGCGGATTACGTCGATCCCCCGGTTCGCAAGGTACAGCAGGTTCTCCGTCATGTCCCGGAACACCGCGGGATTGGCGTAATTCAGGTCCCACTGGTAGGGATAGAAGTTGGTCATGACCACGGAGCCGTCCGGAAGCTCCGTGAAGCTCCCCGGCGCGGTGGTGGGAAACACCTGGGGCACCGTCTTTTCAAACTCCCGGGGGATGTCCCAGGAGTCGTAGAAGAAATAGCGGTCCCGGTATTCCGCCTCCCCCGCCCGGGCCCGCTTCGCCCAGGCGTGGTCCTCGCTGGTGTGGTTCATCACAAAGTCCAGGCACAGGCTCATTCCCCGGCGGCGGCAGGCGTCCGCCAGGGACTCCAAATCCTCCATGGTCCCAAGAGACGGCTGGACCTTCCGAAAATCGCTGACGGCGTAGCCCCCGTCGCTGCGGCCCTTGGGGCTTTCCAGCAGGGGCATCAAGTGCAGGTAGTTCACGCCGCACTCCCGGAGGTAGCCCAGCTTCTCCTTCACGCCGTTTAAATCCCCGGCAAAGGCGTTTACGTAGAGCATCATGCCCAGGAGGTCCCGCCTTCTGTACCAATCCGGGTCCGCCTCCCGCTTCCTGTCCTGGTCCCTGAGGGGTTTCTTCCGCTCTTCCCAGCTGCGGCGGAGCATTTCCACAAAGTCCGAGAACGCCTCCTCGTCCCGGTAGAGCTCACAGTACAGCCATTTCAGCTCGTCATAATGCCGGGCCAGGCGCTGGTCAAAGATGGAGGGCCTCACGGCATCCGCCCTTCCTCCAGCTCCGCCAGGGCGGGCATGGCGGGGATGGCCCCGCTGCGGGAGCAGGTGAACGCCGCCGCCCGGTTGGCAAAGGCCAGAATGTCCTTCAGCTCCGCCCGTTCCAGGCCCTCCAGGGGCTTCTCCCCCCGGGCACACAGGCGGCTGAGGACAGCCCCCAGGAAGGTGTCCCCCGCGCCGTTGGTGTCGGCTACCTTTACGGGCACGCCGGGCTGATGCCAGGACGCTCCCTTCCAGCGGCAGAACACGCCCTCGCCCCCCAGGGTGACCATAATGAGGGACAGGCCCCGCTCCTCCAGAATACGGGTCCCCTCCTCCAGATCCGCCGTTCCGGCCAGCAGGGGCAGCTCCTCCTCCGCCAGCTTGATGATGTCCACCAGGGGCAGGGGAATCGTCATCCACTCCGCCGCCTCGGCCTGATTGGCCCAGAGGACAGGGCGGTAATTGGGGTCGTAGCTCACAAGGCCGCCGTTTTTGTGGGCCGTCCGGGCGGCGAAGATGGTGGCGCTGCGGCTCATGCCCGCCGTCAGGCTGACGGAGCCGAAGTGGAGGATCTTGCTCCTCAGCACCCGATCTTCGTCCACCTCCTCGGGGCAGATGTCCCGGTCCGCCCCCCGGAGGAAGCGGAAGCTCCGCTCCCCGGCCTCGTCCACGGACACCACGGCCATGGTGGTGGGCTGGCTCCCCGTGCGCAGGCCGGAGGCGTCCACGCCGTTGTCCGTCAGCACCTTCCGAAGGTAATTCCCGAAACCGTCGTCCCCCACCTTGCCCCAGAAGGCGGATTTGGCCCCCAGACGGGCCGCCGCCACCGCGACGTTGGCGGGCGCTCCGCCGGGGTTCGCGGAGAACTGGGGCACCCCCGCCGCGTTGACCCCTGTCTGGGTCAGGTCAATCAGAATCTCACCAATCGCTGTTACGTCCATGATACGGCCTCCTATCTGTTTTTATCTTATGAAGCAGGCAAGGCGAATGTCCTTTTTTTGCCAATCGCCCGCTCCGTAATCGATTTTCTCGGATTATATCAAACTATTTTCCCCTTGTCCAGTACTTTGCTGCCGCTAACTGAAAATTTTTCCGCCGCTTTTCCAGGTCCTTCCAGCCTCCCGGCGGAGTAAAGAAGTGTACAAAAAAAGGGGCCCCTGAGGGCCCCTGCTGAGGCGGCTTTTTCAGCCGTTTTTTCCTAAGGAAACGCTGATTTAATCCCCCGAAATGATAGCAGATGTGATAAAATAAGGAAAAGGGGGCGCGGGGTATGAAA
>NZ_CAJMXG010000027.1:0-21363 GCF_905219725.1 Oscillibacter sp. CU971 | reverse complement strand
GCCCGGTAGAGGGCGGCGGACGGCTGAACTTTACAGCGGCGGAGGGTGAACCGCCTACCACTGATGGCAGGACGAAGATGATAAAACGACAGGCGCGGCGGTTTCCCCCGGATGCCGCCCGTCCTGCGGACGAACTCCAGCCCTCCCGCCTGATACCGGACGGCGGTGGGCGGCTTCATTTTGAAGGTTCGGAGGTTCCGGTCCCTGACGCTGAACCGTCCGCTAACGCGAAACGGGCGGTGAAGAAGCGACAGGTCATGGAGCACGCCGCCAATGCCGCCCAACCGGAGGATGGTCAGCAGGCGGAGCCGTCTGCGGATGGCGAGGGCGATACCCGCCAGCGGGACAGCCCTTTAGTAGAAGGGTCGTCCTCTGCGCCGGATGATCGGGGGGCGTATCAAAAGCGGCAGGCGGCAAAGTTCGCTGCCCACTCCGCCGTTGGAAAAGCGGACCGGCCCCGGCTGCAATTCGAGGACCCAACCCCCACCACTGACAGCGCCCCGGCCTCTGCGCCAAAGGAAGATACCCCGCCGCCCAGCCGGAAGTATCAGAAAGCGGTGCGCCGAGTGGAACGGGCGGAGCAAAAGGTGGAGGAGGCCCGTGATAATCTTCCCGCCAAGCGCCGCCTATCCTTTCAGCCAGAGCCGGACGGTGAGACGGGCAAACTCCACCGCCGTCTCCACTTTGAGCAGGAGGTTTTGCCGGAGTACCGTAAGCCCTCCCTAACCGCCCGTGGCGTTGGCATGGCAAAAACGGCGGCAGTGATGAAGCTCCACGGCAAAATCCACGAATCCGAGCGGCAGAATGTGGCGGTGGAGGCTGCTCACAAAAGCGAATTATTTATGGAGCAGGGCGTGGGACGTGCCCTGCGCTGGCAGAGAAACCTCCGCCGCTCCAAGCCCTACCAAACTCTACGCCAAGCGGAACAGCGGGCGGCAAAGGAGCGTCTCAATCTGGCGTGGCAGACCGCCCTCCGGGATAACCCGGAATTACAGCGGAAGAACGCGCTTGCCAAGTGGATGCAGAAGCAGAAAATCAAACGAAAGTACGCCCAGGCCGCACATGAAGCGAAGCAGACGGCGCACTTTACCCAAAACGTGGTCCACGCCACCGGGCAGATCGTCCGGGCAGTTCAGCAGTACGTGGCGGCGAGAAAGTCCCTTTTGCTGGTTGTGGCAATGCTGGCCATGGTGGTGTTGTTCTTCTCCGCTGGCATGACCTCCTGTACCGCTATGCTCTCCGGTTTCCAATCCTCCTATATCGCCGCCTCCTACATGGCGGATGAGCAGGACATTTGCAATGCGGACCTCTACTACACGGAAATGGAGACGGATTTGCAGATAGGCATTGACATGACCGAGGAAAACCATCCCGGCTATGACGAATACCGCTACAACATCGGGGAGATCAGCCACAACCCCTATGAGCTGATGGGCTACCTCTCCACCGTGTTCAACGCCTTTACCTTTGAGCAGGTCCAGNGGGAGCTTGCGCGGCTGTTTGGTGAGCAATACACCCTTACACGGGAGGTTATCGTGGAAACCCGCTATGACAGCAACGGCGACCCCTACGACTGGTACGTCCTGCAAACCACGCTGACCGTCCGGCCCCTGTCCGGCATTATCGCCGGGAGCCTGTCCNCTGGTGAGCAGACGGACCGCTATGGCGTGTATATGCAGACCCTCGGCNACCGGCAGGCGTATGGGAATCCCTTTGACTTCCCATGGCTTGGCTATGTGTCCAGCGGCTACGGCTACCGGGTCCACCCCATCAGCGGGGAGAAGAACCTGCACCGGGGCGTGGATATTGCCGTGGCCCAGGGAACGCCAATCCGGGCAATCCATGACGGGCGGGTAATTTCCGCCGGAGACGCTGGCAGTTACGGCCTGTCCGTAGGAATTGAGGACGAAAAGGGCTATCAATCCCGGTATGCCCACTGTTCCAGCATCTCCGTCAGCGCGGNCCAGGAGGTCAAGCGGGGAGACGTGATCGCCGCTGTGGGCAGCACCGGCAACAGCACCGGGCCGCACCTGCACCTGGAGGTCATGTTGAACGGCGAGTACCTGAATCCCTATTATTTCGTGGACACCGGCTATGACGATTCAACCGCCGGGGCGATTCCCGGCGCACCGGGCGGGCCTGTTATCCCGGACTACCCCGGAGAGCCGCCCACCAACGACACCTTTGCCGCTATGCTGGAGGAAGCGGAGAAATATCTGGGGTTCCCCTACGTTTGGGGCGGCAGTTCTCCCTCCACCTCGTTTGACTGTTCCGGCTTTGTAAGCTGGGTAATCAATCACAGCGGCTGGGATGTGGGGCGGCTGGGGGCGCAGGGCCTCTATAACATCTGTACCCCCGTGTCCATGGAAAACGCTCAACCCGGCGATCTCATTTTCTTCTGGCACACCTACGACGCACCGAATCCAAACGGCGTAACCCATGTGGGCATTTATGTGGGCAATGGGCAAATGATTCACTGTGGAAATCCCATCTCCTATGCCAACATCAACAGCAACTACTGGCAGTCTCATTATTACGGAATGGGCCGTTTACCCTGATTCTTACAACTTTATAAAGGAGCGTGATATATGAAAATCAGTTGTTCCAACTATACCCCCGGCATGATGGGAGGTGTGCGCCATGCGTAAGCCGAAGGAAACGAAACTTGATAATCTGAAAGCCGACCTTATCCGGGCGAAGGAGAAGGCCAGCGAGTGGCAGGCCCGCGTCCGGGATATTGAACGGCAGATCACCGAGCAGGAAAACCTTGAAATTATCCAGGCGGTGCGCGGCATCGTCTCGGCGCCGGAGGACCTGCGGTCCGTACTTGATATGATCCGGGCGGCAAATGTGCCGTCCGCAACCAATTTTGGAAAGGAGATTTGAGCCTATGACAAAAGGAAAACCCTTGCAGCGCATAGCGGCTCTGTTGCTGTGTGTGTTTTTGTGCCTGGGGGCGGTATTTTCCATGATGGGCGCGGCCCATGCCGCCGAGGTGGAGCCGTCCGGCATTGCCATTGAAATTATGCTGCCTCCCGATTGGGCCAGCGCCAGCGCCGCCGCCAAGGTCTGCGTCACGGACGAGACAGGCGGCGGTTTCGCTTCGGTGGAGGTCCGTATTGACCGAGGCAGCAGTTGGCGGGACATCACCGCCAGCATGGAGCGTCGGGACAGCCGCTATTACGGCACAATCATGATTACCTCCAACTGCACCATCTATGTCCGCGTCACCGGCCATGACGGGGAGGTTTACGAAAATTCCCGGTACATGGAGTGCTTCGACGCCACTGCGCCCACCCTGCGGGGCAGCGTCAGCGGGAACGTACTGAAGGTGGAGGCCGCTGATGATTTCTCCGGTGTGGCGCAGATTACCGTGAACGGGAAGTGCTACACCAGCCTGACCAACGGCGCGGTGGAAATTCCCCTGAAAGACCTGGGAACCGGCCAGCAGATTACCGTTCAAGCGGCGGACCATGCCGGGAATTATTCGCAGACGTATCAGGTGAAGAATCCCAACTACAAAGCACCCGCCGCCAGCCAGTCCACCCAGGGCCAGAAGCCCACAACCACCACGCCGGTGAAGCCTCCGGCCACCTCTGCCACCAATCCGCCCTCCGGTTCGGCCAGCGTGACCCCGGACCCGGAGGGTCAGCTTTCCGCCAAGCCCCTGACCCCGGACGGGCAGGGCACGGTGGTGGACAATGTGACGGACCAGGACAGCAAGGAATTTTTCACCTTCACCACCCCCAGCGAGAACACCTTTTATCTGGTGATTGACAAGCAGCGGGAGAGTGAAAATGTCTATTTTCTCAACGCTGTCACGGAATCCGACCTTTTTGCCCTGGCGGAGAAGGACAAGGAGCCGGAGGACAACAACGTTTCCGCTATTCCCGACCCGGAGCCGGTCTGCAACTGCGAGGACAAGTGCGCTCCCGGCGAGGTTGACACCGATTGCCCCGTCTGCCCCCTGACCATGAAGGACTGCACCGGCAAGGTCCCCGCCGCTGACCCGGAGGGCGATAAGGACCCGGAGCCGGAAAAGCCGGAGAAGGGTAGCTCCAGTACCATGATTCTGGTGGTAATTGCGGCTCTGGCCGTAGGCGGCGCTGGGTACTATCTGAAAATTTACAAGCCCAAGCACGATCTGGACGATGCGGAGGATTTTGACGAACTGACCGGCGAGGACGAGGAAACGGTCAACGAGGACGATCTGGAACCCGCCCCCCGGCGCGGTCCCTGCGAGGAGCCGGAGGAACCGGACTACCAGGAATACTACGGCTACGAGGAACCGGAGGATGAGGAATGACCCGTTTCACCGACAGTCCTTATGAACGCATAATGATCCAGGTTCCCACGGAGCGGCGGGAGGTCCACGGACCTCCCGCCCTTTCTCCCGGCCATCCCTGCTATGGCTGTCCCTATGGCCGTGACGTACCCTGCCTGGGTGTGTGCTATCGAAAATNGATAAAGGGAAGTGGTAAAAATGCGACATAACCTTGTAATTGCGGAAAAGCCCTCGGTTGCCATGAGCATCGCCAAGGTGCTGGAGGCAACAAGTCGGAAGGACGGCTATATGGAGGGCGGCGGCTGGCTGGTTAGCTGGTGTGTGGGCCATCTGGTAGAGCTGGCCCCGGCTGACGCATACGACCCCAAATATTCCAAGTGGAATTACGCCGATCTGCCCATTATCCCCGACTTGTGGCGGTTTCAAGTTTTGCCGGACACCAAGAAGCAGTTTAACATCCTGCGCCAGCTTATGAACCGGGAGGATGTGGACACGGTAATTTGCGCCACGGATGCCGGACGGGAGGGTGAGCTGATTTTCCGGCTGACCTATAACCTTTGTAAATGCACGAAGCCCGTCAAGCGGCTGTGGATTTCCTCCATGGAGGAATCCGCTATCCGCAAGGGTTTTGATAATCTGGCAGACGGCCAGAAGTACGACAACCTCTACACCGCCGCCCTCTGCCGCGCCAAGGCTGACTGGCTCGTTGGCATCAATGGGACCCGGCTGTTTACCACGCTGTATAAAGGCAAGACGCTGAACGTGGGCCGGGTGCTGACCCCCACGCTCACCCTTCTGGCGGAACGGGAGGCGGCGATTGAGCATTTCAAGAAGGAAAAATTCTACATTGTGGAGTTGACCACCCAGGGCCTCCGGGCCGTCAGCGGCAAGTTCAATTCTAAAACGGACGCGGAAGCCCTGCGGTCCTCCTGCCTGGGCAAAACCGCCGTGGTTCAGTCTGTCACCCGGAAAGACAAAACCGAGCGTCCCCCGAAACTCTACGATTTAACTACTCTCNAGCGGGAGGCTAACNGCCTCTTAGACTACACCGCCCAGCAGACCCTTGACTACCTCCAATCTCTCTATGAGAAGCGGCTGGCAACCTACCCCCGGACGGACAGCCGCTATCTGACCGAGGATATGGCGGAGGGCCTGCCCGTCCTCTGCTCCACTGTGGCTGGTGCGCTGTCCTTCCTGGCGGGNCAGCCCCTCCCGGTATGCGCTGCTCAGGTGGTGGACAGCTCCAAAGTGACTGACCACCACGCCGTCATTCCCACNGCGGAGATCGCCGGTGCTGACCTTGCCGCCCTGCCCACCGGGGAGCGGAACATCCTCCGCATGATCGCCGTCCGGCTGCTGTGCGCCGTGGGCGAGGCCCATACTTATGCNGAGACTGCNGTTACNCTGNACTGTGGCGGCGCTTCTTTTATGACTAAGGGCCGCACGGTGACGGCGCTAGGCTGGAAGGGAACGGAGAAAGCCTTCTTATCCACACTGAAGCAGAAAGCCGAGGAACCGGCCCCGGCGCTCCCGGCGCTGTCCGAGGGCCAGCGGTTGGAGAGTGCGGACGCTCTGCTGAAGCAGGGCACTACGTCTCCCCCGGCACGGTTCACCGAGGACACCTTNCTCTCCGCCATGGAACACGCCAGCGCGGAGGACTTTGCTGCTCTGGAATCTGTGGAGCGGACCGGCCTGGGCACACCCGCCACCCGCGCCGCCACCATTGAAAAGCTGGTGAAGTCTGGCTTTGTGGAGCGCAAGAAGAAACAGCTCATTCCTACGGAGAAGGGACTGGCCCTGTTCTGGGCCATGCCCGACCAGCTCAAGTCCGCCAAGCTGACAGCGGAGTGGGAGGACCGGCTGGGGGCCGTGGAACGGGGTGAGCTGGCCCCGGAGGACTTCATGGCGGGGATTACCGCCATGCTCACCGATTTGGTAAAAGCCTATCGGAATGTGAACGTAACCCCGTCCCCTCTCGCCGATTCCGGGCGGGCAGTGATTGGCAAATGCCCCCGCTGCGGCAAAAATGTGGTGGAGGGCAAAAAGAGCTTTTACTGCGAGGGCTACCACGATACCCCCTCCTGCGGCTTTGCGCTGTGGAAAAACGACCGCTTCTTTACCAGCAAGCGCAAGGAGCTGACAAAGAAAATCGCCGCTTCTCTCCTGAAAACCGGGTGCGCGGCTGTCACCGGCCTGTTTTCTGAGAAGAAGGGCGTTTTCTATGACGCCACCGTTGTCCTGAACGATGACGGCGGCAAATTTGTCCGCTTCAAGCTGGAATTTGACAACAACAAATCTACTGAAAAGAAAGGAACGTGAGAATGAATATGAACAACAATATTTTTGACCGCCGTTTGAAGGCGATTCTGTCCGCCAGCGGTNTGGAGCGCGGGGAGCTGGCTCGTCACCTGGGCGTGTCCGTGCCCACGGTGAACCGCTGGCTTAACGGCATCAGCACCCCCAACGCCTACCAGTTCCGGGCTATTGCACACTATTTCGGTATGCCCTACGACTGGTTCCTGGAGGACGAGGGTGGCGTCCCCAACGCGGACGATATGGCCGTCAAGCTGGGCCTGTCCCCGGAGACAGTGGAGGCCCTGCTGGAGCTGGCTGACTCCGAGAGCGAGGAAGTGCTGACGGCGGTGGANNATGCCGTCTGCGCCGTGATCNCCGCCATCAACGCTGTGTATGGCGATCTGCTGGAGATTGCTGAGAGCAGCGGAGGTTGAGCCTATGAGAGATGTGGAACAGGTCGTTGCGGGCCTGAAAGCGGAAACTGTCCGTGGACTCACAAAGGAGAACGCCCGCCCAGAGGCTCAACTGGCGTGGTACTGGACCTATATCGGTTCTCTTGATATGGCACAGCAGTTGGGGCTAATCAATGATACGCGCCGCCAGGAGCTTTATAGGGAAGTAGCGCAATTTAAGCCCAAGTATGAAATAAAAGCTGTTCAGGAAGTGAACCATTTAGCGGCTGTGGAAATGAGTGTGGAGGGCAACTACAACCAGATTGACGGCATCATCAATAACGAGGCCCCCAAGCCTGTTGTGGAGGCATCCGAGAATGAGGCCCTTTACCTGGTGGGCGGTACTGCGTATCTTCATATCCAGACCAGCGAGGATGATCGTGAGTATACCTGTGACGATTGCTTTGCCACCTATGACTACACCCTCTATGATAAGGAAACCATGCGGCTGATAGACGGTGGGCGGATGGAGGTCGTTGCGGATATACAGGATACCCCCAGCCAGATTCACCGGCTGGCCGCACAGAACATCTTAGAGTGCCAGACGCTCCTGGGCGCTTCTTCCATTGAATCCGTGTCTATGGACATTCTGGAAACCTTACAAGTTGCGAAGGAAGTTATTGTCAGGAGTGAGGCCCCCAAGCCCTCCCTCCTGGACAATCTGCGCCAGTGCCAGGAGGAAGCCGGACGGTCCCAGGGCGGGGCCGCTCCCTCCAACCCCNGCCGGGACCCGGAGAGGTGACGCCATGCGACTGACCAACATCGAAAAGGAAACGGTTATCAACTTCAACGAGGCAGAGCGCACGGCCAGCGTCTACACCCACAACGAGGNTTTGAAGCATCAGCTTTTGGAGCTGTGCCAGTCCCACCCGGAACAGGTGCGCCAGACCGCCGTCAACGCTTGGGGCGGGCTGACGTTTGAACTGCCGAAGAAGTGGCTGAAGGTATCATCGCCCCGCATCCTCTCCCCGGCGCAGAGGGCTGTGCTGGATAAGATGAACCAAAACAAGCGAACGAGCGGCTGACCGCCCATATTGCCCGGAGCGGGATATTTCATCCATTTCGGGCTTCTCTATACTGAAACGAGGAGGTATTCATGGCAAGCAAACTGCAATTTGTATCGGAGCTGGCAGCTCACACCGCCCAAACCGTCACGCGGGATGTGGACGGCTGGAAACGGTATTTGGGTACCGCAAGCCGTCTCTACAAATATCGTTTTGATGAACAGCTTTTGATCTACGCCCAGCGCCCGGACGCTACGGCCTGCNCCAGCATGGAGCTGTGGAATGAAACCATGCGGCGATGGGTGAAGCCCCATTCCAAGGGCATCGCTCTCATTCGGAACAATAAGTGGGGTAAACCCCGCTTGGAATATGTCTTTGATGTGGCGGACACCCGCCCGGTGCGGGGAGCTCGTGAGCCGTATCTGTGGGAAATGACAGAGGAAAAATATGGCGCTGTTGCGGAGGCATTGGAGCGGCAGTATGGTCCCAGCGTCGAACTAGACATTGGCTGGCGGCTCATGGAACAGGCCAGTTGTGCCGTGGGGGAAGCCTACCGGGACTACCTGGAGGACCTGCGTCATGACACGCGGGGCAGCTTTTTTGAGGAATTGGACGATCTCAGCCTGGAGGTCCACTTTCGGAATATCCTCACCGCCAGCGTCCAGTACACCGTCCTGACCCGCTGCGGCCTGGACCCCAGCGATTACCTGGAGGACGAGGACCTTGCGAACATTACCGAGTTTTCCACCCCCGCCGTCCTCCACCACTTGGGTAATGCCGCCAGCAAGGTTTCCATGGACCTTCTCAACGAAATTGGCCGCGCCGTCAAAGCCTTTGACCGGGAACAGGCAAAAAATAAAGAAAAAAATATTGAAAAACCTCTTGCAAAATCGCCTGAGATCGACTATACTAAGGCCAAGGAAGAGTTTAGCGCTGTAAAGCGCGAAAGCGAAGAAAGGAGCGTCAACCATGACGAAAGAACTGACTTACAAGCAAGCGGGCGATTACCTGATTCCCGACCTGACGCTGGACGGAGCGGAGGACCTGGAGGAAATGCCCCTGGGCAAGTACGGGATGCTGAGGGAGACGTTCCTGGAGGAACGCCACGCCGGGACATACACCTCCATGCTGCTGACGGGACGGCTGTACCCCCACCTGCGGGAGATCGACCGGCAGGCGCGGGAGCAGGTGGACCGGATGGTGGCCGACTTGAAGGAGCAGAACGGAGTGGACGAAGCGATGAAGGCCCGCGATCAGACGGGCTGGGTTCAGGCGGTGAACAGCTTCACGGCCCAGGCGGAGGAGANCGTGCTGGCGGAGATCGTCTACAAGTAAATCAGGAACAGCAGGAGACGGCGGGCGAACAGCCCGCCGTTTCTGCGTCCAAAGAAGAAACGCTATACCCTGCGGAGCCGGACCTTTCGTTGTTCTCCCTGTTCCCTACGGTAGAGGAACAGATTGAGAATATCGCCCAGGCCCAAGCAGAGGACCAGCGGACAGCCCAGCAGCAAACCACCCTTCCTGCCGGACAGGTGCCGGAGGCGGTCATTGGCTACGCCCTCACTAGCGGAGGCAACCGTTCTCACAGCATTGAGCGCATTGTGGCCTTCTTCCAGAAGGGTCCCACCGGTTCCGCCGCCGCTTCCTTCATGGCAAAGGAATTTGGCGAGGGTGGCAAGNGCGTTACCATTGACGGACAGGAATACTCCCTATGGTTTAATCAGGAAGGATTTCGTATCGCACCGGGACGGTCCGCTTTTGGTCCCGGCAGTACCCTTGTTACCTGGGTGAACGCCGCCGCTATGACCTCCAACCTCCTGCGGGATTGAACATTCGCCGCGCAGGATAAAATTGACGCCGCTCCCGACAACGAAGTGCGGGAACTGGCTGAAAAGCTATGGTATCTCCGCCAGGATTTCAGCGACAGCGCAAAGGAGCGGAATCTTATGCCCATCATTTCTCAGCACTTCTTGGGCAAAGGTTTTCCGGACGATACAAAGGAAATCGCTGAACTGCTGAAATTCCCGGTCCACCGCCAGCAGATTTTGCAGGAGCTGGACGCATTTATGGTCGAATACAGATACCGCCCGGACCTCCTGCGCTTCCGCAAAATCCATGACCCGGAGGAACTGTTCAGAAGCATTGACCGTTTATCTGCGGTAAAAGAGCAATATAAAGAGGTAGAGGGCTTTGCCCCGGCAAAGGCCAGCTTCATCACCGAGGATGAAATTACCCAGCTTTTACGTCGCGGCGGCAATATATCCGAGGCCAAACTGCGTATTTACGCCTATTTTAAGCAGGGTCATGACCCCAAGGAGTGCGCCGACTTTCTGAAAAGCAGCTATGGCGAAGGCGGACACTGCTGCACCGGCTACGACGAGAACCATGGCACCAAGGGGATCAGTCTCACCCGTGAGGATGAAGAATCCGGCTATAAGGGCTATGATACGGTCACGCTGAACTGGAACCAGGTGCAAAAGCGCGTCCGGGCGTTGGTTGACAGTGGGCAGTATCTCAACGATCAGGAAAAGGCGTACCTTCCGGTTTATGAGAAAGTAACCCTTGCCCGGCGGATTTATCATTTTTACAGTATGGACCCCAACCGGACCAATCCCCCCGGCAACGATATGGACGCCGCCGTGAAGAGAATCCGGGCTATTCTGGAATCTGATGATTCCAAGAAACAATCTGAATTGTACGGCGAGATGTTCAACATCATGAACGCTGTCTCCCTGGACAGCCCGGTATACCAACGGATGACGCCCGCCCTGCGGGATATGGAGACATTCATGCGGGGTGAATATTCTCTGTATGAACCTCTGCCGGNAGCTGTTTTGCAGGCGGAGCGTCAGGCGAAACAGACAGCAAAGGAGGCCCGGCGTGCGGTCCCCGCACCCCAACGCACACCTTCCGAGGCCCCGCCTGATTCTGGGGACCGGCTGGCGGCTGCGGCCCGTGCCCTGACGAACAAGCGGCGCACTCCGGCACAGGAGAACCAGAGCGGCCAATTCAGCTTGTTCTCCCCGGCAGCGTCCGCCCCGCTGGAGCCAGGACCGCCCGCACCTGCGCCGGAGGTCCAGCCGCCAGCGCCGCCCCAGGCCCCGGAGCAGAGCAGTACCTTCGTCCCATCCCCGTATTCGGCCTATAAGGCCATCAAGGAAGCCCACCCAGACGGCATTGTGCTGTATCAGGTGGGCGACTTCTTTGAGATGTACGGCGAGGACGCCAGGACCGCCGCACCTCTGCTGGACTTGGGACTGTCCCAACGTGTCATTCCTGATGTGGTCCGCCCTGGATTGGGCGATGTAATCTTCTGTGGCTTTCCCACCTATGCGCTGGATAGCTGTGTAGAGAAACTGCGGGCCAGCCATGATGTGACCGTTGTGCCCTTAGATAGACAACCTCACACCATGCGTTCTCTCCCTGGCGGAGCGGACGATCTCAAAGTCACTGTCACGGTTCCCAACTATCAGGCCACGGTAACTGCGGAGGAAGCGCCGTTGTTGGCGCGGCTCATGCAGGCCAACGGGATCGGCACCGCGCAGTTTACCCATGAGAACGGTGAAGTTACATTCAGCTTTTCGGCGGCGGACCGGGACGCGGTTGAAAATCTGCTCGCAAGGCTGCGGGCGGATCTGACAAAGGCGGTGGAATCAACATACACCGCCGGTAAACCCCCAAAGCCCGGACGAACCAAGGTGGAGTTGAACTACCGCAAACTTATAAAGCTATTTCCGGAGATTGCCAGCGGCGAATACCGCTATCTGCGCATGGAGGCAGGCGGAGTTATGATGCCCCTCCACCTGCAATGGATAGATACGGACGTGATCGCTGTCAGCCACACCTTCCAGCAAAACAACGATACCATGTATGACCCGGAAATGACCTTCCGGGTGGACCGGGAGAAGGGAACCATGGAACCGCTGACCTTCCGGCAGGACGGCTCTATTCAGATTTACCAGGAGGTCTACCCGGAACCCGGCAAGTGGATTCCCAAGCTGCACCGGGATTTGAACACCTTTGCTCAACAATGGATGAAAAATATCAGTCAGCAGGGCTACCACAAGCGGGAGGCCGTCATGGTCCGGGACGGTGAGGAGGTGCGCCTGACCTTTGACCAGGACGGCAAGGCGTTGGAACCCCCTGCGGCACCAGAAAATGGCGCTTTAGGCGATAATCCTACCGTCAGGCAGATTTATGAGCATTACACACCCATGGTCAAGAATCTGGTACTGGAAGATACAGTATATAAAAACGCCTGCGCCAACTCCGACCGGGACCTCGCCCGTCTGGAGTGTGGCGCGGCAATCAAACGGGCGGTACTGGCTATCAATGAAACGCTGCTGTTAAAGCAGTATTATGATAATACCACTTTCCATGACCGGCTTCATCAAAAAATCACCAGCGAAACCTACCCGATGTTGTCCCAGCCCCAGCCGGAGCAGGCCGCAGAGGGGAATGATAACCCACTCGATTTAAGCCTTGAATCTTTATATCAACAGCTTAGTGTTTTGGCAGCGGACTGCGAGAACTTTTTAGGCGAAGGCAGACGGCAAGAAAAACTTCTGACCGAAGGCGGCGTCAAGGCACAGATTTCCAAAATGCGGGAGATATACGACGCCACTTCTCCAAAGCCGGAATGGTTGACGGAGGAGGTTATTGACGGCTACGAACAATACATGACCTTCCAAGAGCATGACAGAGAGTGGACGGTCAGCCCTGTCATCCTCTACCGTGACGCCTTGGAGTGGATAGATCGGGAGATCAATCGCGGCGGCTGGGTGTACGAACAGCTTCGGGACCCTTCCAACGATTATGACCAAGCGCAAGAGGCCCTTGAAAGTGAGCTGTATGCCTACTTAAAGCACGTTGCGTTTGATAATTCGGAAATGCTGGCGGCGTATCACACTCTGCCAAAATTCCGGGAATGGCTGATTGAAGACCTGATGGAGCGCAACTATCAGGATATTTCCCTTGACCAACGGGACGGCCCGGACCGTCATTCCAAGGATGCGGATGCGCCGGAATGGGCGAAAGGCGCGCCGCCTACTCCGAAGCCGCAGTATGTAACATGGTCGGCCAAAGGGCCTTTTAAGCGCCCGGAGCCTGCTGTGCCCCAGCCCCAGAACTCCCCTGCGGACCATGCGGAGCAGGAACGTGCGGAGATACCCCCTGCGCCGGAGACAGTGCCGGAACCCACCGGGGCGGGTGTTCCGCAGCAGCCGGAAACCCCTGCCGCTGTCCAGTCCGAACCTGATCTCACCCCTAATGTTGACGAATACCTGGACCTGAAGGCCCGATACCCAGACAAGCTCGTCGGCGTGCAGGTGGGGGACTATATGCTGTTCTACGGGAAGGACGCCGAAGCAGCGGCCCCCGCCATGGGGAAGGACCTGCTGACGCGGGATATTCCCGGTCTGGGCAGCACCTTTGTTACCGGAACCTCCCTGGGCTGGCAGTCCGCATTGACGGACCTGTTGGAGCATGGTCATAGTGTGGTTCTGGCCCAGCCTGACCCCAAACGCGGCCCGGACGCGCCCTATGAGATCATCAAGGAGCGGAGCGCGGCGGAGTTCATCCCCCTGGGCATGGAGCTGACCATGGACGGACGGCGCATGAAAATCGACAGCGTAGACTTCCAAGCGGGGACCGTCAGCCTGCAAGACTTGGATATGAAGGGCTGGTTTCCCATTTTCCGCTCAGAGCCGATTCCCTTTGTCCGGGAATTTATAGAGGAAGCCCAGCGAAGTGAGGAATACACCATTGCGGAGGTGGCGGCGCACCGTCAACGGCTGGATGCCGCTGATGAAATCCCTGTGGGCATGGAGCTGACGGTGGACGGACGGCGTGTGAAAATCCACAGCGTAGACGCGGAGCATGATATTGTCCACCTAAAAATTCTGGATACGGCCTATTCGTATCTTCAGCGGTCCATCCAGGCCGTGCGGGACCTTGTTGCCAAGGCCCGCACCGCTGTCCTGGGCACGGAAGATTCCGCACCTCCCCCGCCTCCCTCTGAACCGGAGCCGGAACAGGTGGAGATTGACGGCGGGCAGGTGATTCCGCTCCCTCCGCCAGTTTCCCGCCAACCGCGCCGGGAACGCCATAACTTCCAGATCACCGATGATAACCTGGGCGTGGGCAGCGAAAAAACGAAATATCAGTATAATATGGCAGCTATCCGAACCTTAAAACAGATTGAGGCGGAGGGCCGTCTTGCTACACCAGAGGAACAGGAAACCCTATCCCGCTATGTGGGCTGGGGCGGCATTGCCGGGGCGTTTGATGAAAATAATCCCAAGTGGGCGAAGGAGTATGCCGAGCTGAAGGAGGTGCTGACCCAGGCCGAATACGATTCCGCCCGCAGTACGGTACTCAATGCCCACTACACCAGTCCCACCGTCATCAAGGCCATGTATCAGGCGGTGGAGAACATGGGCTTCCAGCCGGGGACCGTGCTGGAGCCGTCCATGGGCATCGGCAACTTTTTCGGCCTCCTGCCGGAGAAGCTGGCGGCGGCAAAGCTCTACGGCGTGGAATTGGACGACCTCACTGGACGCATTGCAAAGCAGCTTTACCCAAATGTGGGTATTACGACAGATGGTTTTGAGCATACCCGCTACCCTGATGATTTCTTTGATCTTGCGATTGGAAATGTCCCCTTTGGTGCCTACAAGGTGTCAGACAAACCATACGATAAGTACAAGCTGTTTATCCATGATTATTTTTTTATAAAAAGCATAGATAAGCTGCGGCCCGGCGGTATTCTTGCCTACATTTCTTCCAATGGCATCAGCGGAGGAACTATGGACAAAAAGGACATGCGTGCTCGAAAACTTATGGCAGAACGCTGTGATTTCCTTGGTGCGATACGACTACCCAACAACGCCTTCCTTGAAAATGCCGGTACAGGCATGAATACCGATATTATTTTTCTACAAAAGCGGGATGCGCCCCGTATCCTCGGAAAAGACCTTCCAGAGTGGGTGGAAACCGATACCATACTGGAACATGAGCATACCAACATGGATGGCTCCAAATATCATAATTTTGTCGCAATCAACCGCTATTTTCATAATCATCCAGAGATGGTCCTCGGCAAACTGGANATTGTTTCCGGTCCCTTTGGTCCGCAACTGGTATGTAATCCAATTCCGAATGCAGAGCTTTCCCAGCAACTTGCTGGAGCGATTCAGAACCTTGCCCCACCTGACCGGGAGCTGCTGGAGATCGAGTCGGAACAAGTGGACAGTGAAGAAATTGAATCCATTCCCGCCGACCCCTCCGTGCGGAATTTCAGCTACTCCCTCTCAGATGGAAAGCTGTATTTCCGCGAAAATTCCCGCATGAAGCCTGTGGACCTGGGCAAGACCCCCACGGAACGGGCCATGGGCATGATCGCCATTCGGGACTGTGCCCGGAAACTCGTTGATTTGCAGTTGGAAAACGCCGGGGACGATGTAATCAAGGCGGAGCAGACCAAGCTCAATCGGCTTTACGACGCTTTCACGAAAAAACATGGCCTCTTGAACAGCCCGGGCAACAAGAGGGCCTTTGAACAGGATTCCTCCTACCCCCTGTTGTGTTCTCTAGAGGTGCTGGACGATGAAGGGAATTTGGAGCGCAAGGCGGATATGTTCACCAAGCGTACTATCCAGAATCGACAGGCCGTCACCAGTGTGGACACGGCGGTAGAAGCCTTGGCAGTGTCCATTGGGGAGAAAGCCTGCGTGGATTTAGGCTATATGGCCTCCCTCATGGGCGGTTCTGATAAAATCCCGCAGATTGTGGAGGATTTAAAGGGCATTATCTTTAAGGACCCTGCCACTGGCCCCTTTGACTTTGCCGAGGATGGTGAAAACTGGTCGCAGGGCTGGCAGACGGCGGACAAATACCTTTCCGGCAATGTCCGGGTGAAGCTGGCCCAGGCCCGCGCCGCCGCAGAAGAAAATCCACAGTTTGCTATCAATGTGGAGAAGCTGGAACAGGTACAGCCCAAGGACCTGACCGCCACGGAGATCAACGTTCGGGTGGGCGCGTCCTGGATTAACCCGGAGATTTACCAGCAGTTCATGTTTGAGCTGCTGGGAACGCCGGAGCGTCTGCGGGAGAAGAAGATTCAGCTCCGTTATTCCGATTCCTCCGGCGAGTGGCGGGTCCAGGGCAAGAGCGAGGACAGCCGGGATAACGTCCGCGTCCACACCACCTATGGCACTAAGCGCATCAACGCCTATGAGCTTTTCGAGGCGGCACTGAACCAGCGGGATGTGCGGGTATTCGATAAAAAGTGGATAGACGGCAAGGAAACCCGCGTTCTCAACGAGAAGGAAACCATGATCGCCCAGCAGAAGCAGGAGGCGATCTGTGAGCAGTTCAAGGAGTGGATTTTCAAGGACCCGGAGCGCCGGGAGACGCTGTGCCGGAAGTACAATTCAATTTTCAACGCGACCCGGCCCCGTGAGTACGACGGCTCCCATATCCGCTTTGCGGGCATGAACCCGGAAATTTCCCTGCGGCCCCACCAGCAAAACGCCGTGGCCCATATCCTCTATGGCAAGAATACGTTGCTGGCCCACTGTGTCGGCGCGGGCAAGACCTTTGAAATGGTTGCCGCCGCCATGGAGAGCAAACGCCTGGGCCTGTGCCAGAAATCCCTGTTCGTCGTCCCAAACCACCTGACAGAGCAGTGGGGCGGCGATTTTTTGCGCCTGTACCCCGGCGCGAAGGTGCTGGTGGCCACCAAGAAGGACTTTGAACCCCACCGCCGCAAGAAGTTCTGCGCCCGGATCGCCACCGGAGACTATGACGCGGTTATCATCGGGCACAGCCAGTTTGAGAAGATTCCCCTCTCCCCGGAGCGGCAGAGCGCCGTCATCCGGGACCAAATCGACGAGATTATAGTGGCGATTGCGGACGCGAAGGAGGAAGAGGGCAGCCACTTTACCGTCAAGCAGATGGAGAAAACCAAGAAAAATCTAGAGGCCAAATTGGCAAAGCTGGCGGCGAAGGAGAAAAAGGACAATGTGGTGACGTTTGAGGAATTGGGCGTTGACCGGCTCTTTGTGGACGAGGCACACAGTTTTAAAAACCTCTTTTTGCATACAAAAATGAGCCGTGTGGCGGGTATTTCTCAAACAGACGCACAGAAATCCAGCGATATGTACGGAAAATGCCGCTACATGGACGAGATCACCGGCGGACGCGGCATTACTTTTGCCACAGGCACCCCGATCTCCAACAGTATGGTAGAGTTGTACACCATGATGCGCTACCTCCAGTTCGACACGCTGGTGAAGAACGGCCACCGCCATTTTGACAACTGGGCGGCGGACTTTGGCGAGAAGGTCACGGCTATGGAGCTGAAACCGGAGGGCACGGGCTTCCGTGCCAAAACCCGGTTCGCCAAATTCTACAATCTCCCGGAGCTTATCAACATCTGGAAAGAGGCCGCTGATATTCAAACAGCGGATATGCTGAAACTCCCCGTCCCAGAGGCGGAATACATCACCGTCACCACCGAACCCAGCAGCTTTCAGCAGGAAATGGTGGCGGAGCTAGGCGACCGGGCAGAGGCCGTGCGGAACAGAATTGTAGAACCAGACCAGGACAATATGCTGAAAATCACCTCGGATGGGCGCAAGCTGGCGCTAGACCAGCGGTTACAGAATCCCCTTCTGCCTGACGACCCGGACAGCAAGGTCAACGCCTGCGTCAAGAACATTGTCACCGAGTGGCGGGACAGTGCGGACATTCGGGGGACCCAGCTTGTTTTCTGCGACCTCAGTACCCCTAAAAACGATGGAAAATTTAATGTCTATACCGATATTAAGGGGAAGTTGATCGACCAGGGGATTCCTCCAGAGGAAATTGCGTTTATCCATGATGCCAACACTGAAGCGCAAAAGGCGGAGCTGTTCGCCAAGGTGCGCCGGGGGCAGGTCCGGGTACTGATTGGCAGTACCCAGAAAATGGGAGCTGGCACCAACGTCCAGGACCGCATTGTGGCCTCCCATGACCTGGATTGCCCGTGGAGGCCCGCTGATTTGGAGCAGCGGGCGGGCCGCTCTCTGCGCCAAGGCAACATGAATAAATCAGTCAAAATGTTCAAGTACGTCACCAAGGGCACCTTTGATGCTTACAACTGGGGGCTGGTGGAGAACAAACAGAAATTCATCGGTCAGATTATGACCTCGAAAAGCCCCGCCCGGTCCGCCGAGGACGTGGACGCCACCGCCCTCTCCTACGCCGAGGTCAAGGCCCTGGCTACCGGGGATGACCGCATCCGGGAGAAGATGGAGCTGGATGTGCAGGTGGCGAAGCTGAAAATGCTGAAATCCAACCACACCTCCATGCGGTATGAAATGCAGAACAAGGCACTGAAATATTATCCGCAGAAAATCGCGGAAACGAAGTTGTTTATTGAGGCGCTGGGGAAGGATCTACCCATTGTCCAGGCCAATCCAGTGAGGGACGACGCTTTTTCCATGACCGTCATGGGCCAGACTTTCACAGAGCGCAAGGAGGCGGGCGAGGCCATTATCAAGGCGTGTCTGCTCATGCCCGATCCGGAGAAGCCCCTCGACCTGGGCGAATACCGGGGCTTTCCCATGCAGCTTCATTGTGATGGTTCCAAGTTCAAGATTACCATGAAACAGAATTTGACCTATATGGCGGAACTGGCTGATGATCCGGTGGGCAATATCAGCCGTATCAACAACGCCCTGGAGGGCATGGCGGATAAGATCAAGGCGCATGAGGCCCGTCTGGTGACGCTGGAAAAGGAGTTGGTTAATGCCCAAGAGGAATCTGAACGGCCTTTCCCCAAGGAGAATGAGCTGGTGGAGAAGTTCGCCCGCCTGACCCAGCTTAACCGGGAGTTGGAAAAGCCCAGACAGACAAAAGCGAACCAATCCCAGGACGGTGAGGATGAGCCTGATTTAGAGGACGGAGAGGCCCCCGCGCCGGAGCCGCCCGCGCTTACTGTGGTGGGGGGTGATAAACCGTCCATCCGGGCGGCGCTGCGCTCCTATGTCCCACCCGCGCCGGTGGCTGCTGGCGCTGAAAGAGGCCAGCGGAGGGAGGCGGCGCTGTGAGAAAGAACGAAGGCCGGACTGTGGGCCTCTACACAAAGGTGTCCCCGGAGGAAAAGGAGGTGATTGACCGGAAAATGGCCCTGCTGCAGACCACCAATCTGCGGGCGTATCTGCGCAAAATGGCGGTGGACGGGTATGTGGTCCAGTTGGATATGTCCAGCGTGGTGGAGCTGGTAAAGCTGCTGCGCTCTATTTCCAGCAACGTGAACCAGATCGCCCGCCGCTGTAACAGTACCCATAACCTCTACGCCCAAGACGTGGAAGATTTGAGAAAGGGATACGCGGAGGTCTGGCAGGGGATCAGTAACCTGCTGAAGAAATTTGAAACGCTGTGACTATGGGGGCGGGGGTACATTTTCGGATGTGCCCCGCTCATTTTTTATTTGCAAAGCGGCATTTTTATGATACAATGGGCGGTGTTAAATATTGTTGCACAGGATATAATTTTCAGAAAATACCGCTGAAAAATCAACACATTATGAAGGAGCAGATATTATGGACGAACAAACCGCGAAGCGTACCCGCCGTACACCCCAGCAGATGGTTGAGGATTTTGACAGCAAGATTCTAAAGCTGAATCAAGAGCTGGAAACCATCGCCGCCAAAAGAGCCGCCTCCAATGAGGATTTTGACAAGAAGGAGACTTCTGTCAAAGGAAAGATTGCGGCATTAGAACAACGAAAAAAGGACATTCTTGCTCCGAAACCGCCGCGCAAGCCCCGTAAGACCAAAAAGCAGAAAATCCAGGATTTGATTAAGAGCGCCAGCAAAGCCGGATTAAAGCCGGAGGAAATTGCCCAGCGGCTCGGCTTGGACCAGCCGGAGGAGTGAATACTGCGGCAATCATTGGACCCGAAAAATAGAATATTGGATTTCAGCATGAGGGACGGCCCGTAGGCCGTTCCTCTATTTTTTTGAAAGGATGGGTAGATGCCGGGAGTAACCAAAGAACAGATTGCACAAGCAAAGGAGTGGGATTTGTTGTCCTATCTCCAAACCTATGAACCCCATGAGCTGAAACGGAACGGCCCCAATGAATACTATACCCGGACCCATGACAGCCTCAAAATCTCCAACGGGAAGTGGTGCTGGAACAGTCGGGGCATTGGAGGCCGGACTGCGCTGGACTATCTGATAAAGGTCCGGGGGATGGATTTTGTGGGTGCGGTGGAGGCTCTGTGCGGCTACCGCCCCCCGCCGCCCCAGGAGCGGCCAAAGCCAAAACCTCCGAAGCCCTTTTCGCTTCCAAAAGCCAGCCGGTTCCCCTCCATGATGCTGGCCTATCTGCAAGACCGGGGTATCCACCCGGAGCTGCTGCAAGCGTGTATTCAGGCCGGTACGCTCTATGAGAGCCAGAAGTATCAAAACTGCGTCTTTGTCGGCAGGGACACATCGGGCCGCGCCCGGTTTGCCTGCCTCCGGGGGACGCGGGACAACTTTCGGATAGATGTGGAGAGCAGCGACAAGCGGTATAATTTCTCCCTGCTGGCCGCTGACCCGGAATGTCCCCGGCTGGCTGTGGCGGAAAGTCCCATTGACGCCCTTTCCCTGGCTACGCTGGTGAAGTTGTCCGGGGGCGAGTGGCGGGATAGTCATTACCTATCCCTGGGCGGGACCGCGCCCCGCGCTATGATTCAATTCCTCCACGATCATCCGCACGTTACCCAGGTCAGCCTATGCCTGGACAACGACAAGGCAGGACTGAAAGGAATGGAGTTGCTGGAAGAAGCGATTCGGGAGAACCCGGACCTCTCTCAGCGGGTGAAGCTGGTCTACCATAATCCGCCGCCTGCGGAGCATGGGAAGGACTACAACGAATTTCTCTGCCGGGTCAAGGCAGCACAAGTACAGCAGCGCCAGCGGGAAGGGGAGCGGTGATTCTATGGCTATTTCCAAAATCCTGCCGCGCAAAACAATGAAAAACCGGACCCGTCAGCAGTCCATGGCAGAACGGCATGATTATGACCAAAGGCCCCAGAAAACCCAGAACGGCGAATTGGTGATGTCCTATATGTGCCAGCCCGAAACCGCCGCAGAGGAATTTGAAATCAGCAAACGGCTTTACTTTCAGATCACCGGACGGAGCCAGCCTGTCCACCGGGACATTATCATGTACCGGATAATTCAGTCCTTCAAGCCGGAGGAGATCAGCCCGGAGGACGCCAACCGCTTGGGCTATGAGCTGGCAATGAAGTTCACGGAGGGAAAGCACCAGTTTGTTGTGTCTACCCATG
>NZ_CAJMXG010000026.1:0-21516 GCF_905219725.1 Oscillibacter sp. CU971 | reverse complement strand
GCCCTGGAATACCCTGTAGCGGAAGGAGGGCAAATATGCTTCCCGTTCTGACCACAGTGCAAGCGGCCAAAAACACGGTTGAATACCGCATTAAACCGTGCTATAATGCCCATACAACGCGAAAAGGAGGTTTTGGAATGCCAATCAGCGAGAACAAGAAAGCATCCAATGCCCGGTACACCGAAAAGTGCGACTATATCAATGTCCGCCCGCTGAAAGAGCAAGGGCAAAGAATCCGCGCCGCCGCCGCCGCCGCCGGTCAAAGTCTGCAAGGCTACATCCTCCAGGCCGTGGAAGAGCGCATGGAGCGCGAGGCGCAGAAGGGAGGAACCGCCGATGAATGACGCCAAGGTATACGCGCCCTTCCGCTGTGTCGCCGCCTTTGCCGACGGCTCCCGGCTCCTGTTCGACGGCCNGACCCGCGAACAGGCCCGCTCGACAATGGACGCCGCAATGGAGCAGCACGGGGATATAGGCTGGTGGAACTGGGTAACGGATGAAAACTACCGCAACGGGGAGTATTACAAGCTGATACCCCCACCGCCGCATTTCCCATTCCCCATCCTGGACCTGTCTGACTGCCAGACCGAGGAAGAGCGCCAGAAAGCCCTACAGTACCCCTTTGAAGAGGACGGCGAACCCTGATATACCCCCCGCGCGCAAAAAGCCCGCCAAGGCCGTTTCTGCGGCCCCTGGCGGGCTTCTTTCTGCCTATTCGCAAATTGTTTTTCCAGCGGCTTTTCCTGCGCGTGGANGTGGCCGCATTTTCGNGTGGAAAATTTNTTCAAACCTCTTTCCTTTAAGGCCCAGGACCGGCCCGGACGCCCCGCGCCGGGACGGCCCAAAGCCTGGCCTGCGGACCGTCTGCGGACCATTTTCCTGACGCCGGGAAAACGGTCATTTTGACCCGGTTATACTTCTATACGCGCGCGCGTGAGGCGCGGCCCAANATCTCGTCCGGCATAGACACTTCCTCCAGGGCTTCCCCCAGCCGGTCCAGCGCCTTTTCTCCCCGGCGCTTCGCCGTCCTCTCCGTAACGCCCAGCATGACGGCAATTTTCACCCAACTGTACTTATCCCGGTAACGGTAGAGAATCAGCCGTGTGTACTCGCCGTTTATGGCGTTCATGCAGTCCTGAATTTTCTCCCGGTCCGTCTCCAGAACATGGACCCGGACTGCGACCGCTTCCAGCTTCCCCCACACGTTCCGGGCGTCCGCCTGCAAGGCCAGCGCTTCGGTAGGCTTCCCCGGCGTGGAGCTATGCGGCATCCCGTCATAGGACGTGCCGCGCAGGCCGTTGTATTCGTCCTCCAGNTCGGCCTGCTCCTGGTCCAGCAAGCGCCGTTGTGCTGGAATCCCGTAAAAATATGCGATTANCGTTTTCACGTCTTTGCGCCGCATAGCTCCATGCCTCCGTGTCAGTGTAGTCCGTTTTCCCCGCCGGTCAAACGATGTCCGGCCCCCTGTATTCCCGACGGCGTGGCCGCGTCCGTTTCTGCCGCCTCTGCGCCCGCTCGCGCTCCTTTTGCCGGGAGAAGCGGACGGCATCAGCCCGCCCGGCGGCTCTCTGCCGCTCCCGGTCCTCTTTCCGGTCCCAGGCGGTTTTGAAGTGCAAAAACTCGCCTTTTACCTTTTCCGGGCTTTCGCCCCTAGCAACCGCGCTCATAATCTCGCCTATGATTTCTTCCAGTGAACAGGTCCGCCACTCCGCCATTGCACGGGCTTTTTTCATAATCTCCCGCGTTTCCGTCTCCGAATATCCCGCAATCGCCTCCATTGCAAACTCCATTTCCCGCTCCCGCAAGAGGCCGTCTATTTCGTCCGCGATGATAATTTCAATCGCTTTCCCCACCGCCGCCGCCTTTTCAGCCACCGTGGGCGGGGGCGGGAAGGTAGGCACGCCGCAGTCTCTACCTTCCACGTTGGCAAAGTAGCCGTACCCATCCGGCAGCGGCACATATCCGCCGCCCGGCACCTTCTGAATCCCGGACACGTCCATAGCCATTCCGCCGCAGTATGGGCAGGAGATTGTAAACGGCGACGGCTTATGGTTCGCTCCAAACTCTTCAACGCCTTTTTCCAGATACATAGGCCAGCTATTTCCGCACAGCCCACAGTTATAAATCATTCTCCCGTGAATCAGCGGCGGGCGCTTGTGCTGTTCCGTTCTTTCGTTCACCGCCGCACCCTCACTTCCGCAGGGCGGCGATTGCTATACCCACCGCCTCGGCATACTCCGCCCATGGCACCGTCTGGCCTCCCTTAACAGCCGCCATAGTCTCACAATAATTCCGCAGGGTTTTCAGCATCAAAGCGGCCCATTCGATGTCCTTTTCCCGCCCGGTTTCCTCCGGCGGCGCATCTTCCACAGGCGGGAGAGTGGACGGCGCAGGAAAATCCACAACTTTCCCGCCGTTTTCCACGGCGGGCGGCTCCGTTATCAGCTCCGGCGGCTCAACGTGCATNNTNGTCTCCACTTCCCGCACATACACGCCCGGCTTATACTCCGGGCCGTCCTCCGCCGGTTTCGGCTCGGTCCGCTCCGTTTTAGGTNGCTCCCGCTCCNCAGGCTTCCACTTGCGTACATCCTCCAGCGTAACCGGCGTGCCTTTGCTCCACAGCGCCGCCGCCGCGTGTTCCTGCACTTCTTCCGGCAGCATAGACAGCTCATAGGCCACAGAGATACCGATTTTCCCTTCCTCCAGCCAGCCCTTAAACGCAGGAATCAGGTGGTTTTCGATACTGTCATACCGGCCCACCTGGGCGGGCGTGGTCCCCAACTGCTCGGCAATCAGCTTGCGCGTCTCGCCGGGAATTTTCTCAAATCGGCGCTTTTTCTCCAAAAGCGCACGTAAGCGGGTAGCCTCCTGCACTTTGTCCCAGTCGGTTTTCTCCCGCTGGCCGTTGGTGGCGATCAGCAAAATCGCCTCGTCAATGGCCCGCAGCTCGTCCGTCTCGGCGTCCGGCTCTGCATCCCGGCCCGCGTCCTCCACCATGCACGGCATCTTCCGGTAAGCTTCCTTGCCCTGCTTCACAAGCTGGAGGGAGGCCAGCCGCCGCCGGTGGCCGGAAAGAAGTTTGTACTTCCCGCCGCCCAGCGGCACCACAAGCCCCGGCTGCTTCACGCCGCCGGACAGTTCAATAAGCCCGGCCAGCTCGTCGATTGCCGACANNGAGTAAAAATTATCTTCGGACGGCACCAGGTCCTCCACGTCTATGTATTTCAGCACGGCGCGGCCCTCGTCCGCACGGCTCCGCGCCTGGACCTGCCCCCGGCCCTTCTGCAAGCTCATAATGTCGAATCCCACGGTTTANCCCTCCTTCATTTCCTGCTCTGAAAATTTCATAAAGCATCCCCAAAACGTCCCCGACCTTTTCCCGCTATGGTGTCCAAATAATGGCTTCTGCCCGATTGCTTTCCATACCTTTTCGGCGGGAACGTCATATTCCGACCACTTGAAAATTAAAACTCCATCCGGCTTTAAGACCCTCATGCACTCCCGGAATCCCTCATGTAGCATCTTTGGCCAGCCGTCGCCTAATTTCCCGTATTTTTTTACCAGCCACGATGTTTCTTTTGCGCCGGTCAGGTGCGGAGGGTCAAACACGACCAACGGAAAAGAATTGTCCGGGAACGGGAGAGCTGTAAAGTCGCACAATACATCGGGGTCAATCCGCAACGAACAGTTTTTATTGTTTTTCCACAGGCCAGGATATTCTTCCCTCCTCCGATCACAATAGACAGCCGCCGGATGGTGCTTATCAAACCAAATCGTCTTTGCCCCGCAGGTTACGTCTAAAATTTTCTTCTCCACGTCTTATCCCCCCTTGCCCGAATCGGTCANGGCCAGATNCTCCGCCGTCAGCTTCTTGTACTGGATAGCGGCCCAGGAGCGGGGTGCGAACACGCACAGCGGCTTTTCCTCCAGCGTGCTTTCCGGCACCTTCGGATTGTAGGAAATGGCCGTCTGGAGTACGGGGCAGATACCGCTATCCTCCAGCGACCGGCGCGCCTGCCAGAAGGTTTCCCGGTTCTGCCAGTGGGTGAAGAACGCGCCCCGCAGCGTCAACCCCGGATTGACCGCCTCCCTTGCGCTTTCCACCTGCTCCACCAGGTCCAGCAGACCGGAAAAAGAAAACTCGTCTGGCCGGATAGGGATAAGCACATCATCCGCCGCCGTCAGCACGTTCAGCGTCACGGTGTCCACCGACGGCCCATTGTCTATGATGCAGAAGTCGTAATCGTTGCGCACATAGTCCAGGGCGNAGAACAAGACCCGNNCTGTNTCCGTATCCCGCCGGTCATACAGCTCCCGGTCCGCCGCGTACAGCTCCAGATTGGACGTGATGATGTCCAGTCCCTTGTACCCAGTCTGGTAAATGACCCGCTCCACGCTCTNGGCGTCCAGCGCATCCGCCAGCAGCAGCGCCGNCGTCCCGTCATGCTCCCCGTACACCTGGAAATACTGGGAGGCGCTGCCCTGCTTGTCCCCATCCACCAGCAGCACCTTCTTGTGGTGGACCGTCGNCAGAATGTGCGCCACATTCGCCGCCGAAACGGTCTTACCCGGCCCGCCCTTCAAATTGATAAATGCCAGCGTTCTCATTCCTGCCGCGCCTCCCATGCAATGTGTTTTTCCCGGACCGTTTTGGAGATTTCCGCCAGAATCAGCGCGTCCGGGTCCTCCGCCGCCGCCAGCGCCTCCTTCGAGATTTCCCCGTTTCCAAAACTGTCCAGCCGGAACGCCGATTCATGAACATGGTACTTGATACCCGACACGTAGTTGAACTCGATAGTAATGGTCAGCTTTCCCCCGTCATGCAGGGCTTTCCGCATCCTGTCACTCATTCCTGCCCCTCCGTTTCCTTGAACCATCGGCATCCGCCGCAGCCCTGCATTTCCTCGTTCGGATTTTCCATCGGGCATCCTTCCTCGTCAGCCTGTTCCGGCCTCCCGCAATATCCCTTTTCCATTGTTCTGCTCCTTTCTGCATCTTCACACTCTTTGCACGGGAACAATATTCCGTGGTATCCCGGCCTGCTCGACCTATGGAACACACGCTTTCCATATTTCGTGCAGATGTGCGGGGACCCCGGCGCTAATCTATGCTGCTGTTCTTCCGTCAGGTTGATATACTCACAGTTGTTGCAGTTTTTTGTCGGGCGGGCAGTAAAGGCTTTCATTCTCCCGCTCCTTCCCAGTTCCACCATCCCTGTTTTCCCCTCGTCGGAATCGGTGTATCAAACATGACCGGATTTTTCAGGACCCACGCCCAGCGCCCCGGCGAGTAGTCTCCCAGAGCCTTTTCCCGCTCCGTGAGGCCGGCTACAACGTCCTCCACGGGAACGCAGCCGACGATTTCCACAGTCCCTACCACCGCGCCCAGCGGCAAGTCCCTGTCCGTTTTCCCACCGACCGCCCACAGAAGTTCCCAAAACTTCCTATCGGAAAGCGTTCTTGTTGCCCGGTTCAAGTTTGCTTTCCCGGCGTGGACAGCCACTCGCCCCCGAATGTTTGTCCGCCTGGAGCGCGTTTCGTGCGGTTTCAGTCCGGCTACGATTGCGTAGGCCCAGGGCTGATGCACAGTAAATGCCCTCATTCTCCCGCTCCTTCCCCGGTGTCCCCGCCCTCCCGGAACAACGGGCCTATTGCCTGGAGCTTTTTCTTTTCCCGCTCCCGCTCTTCCTGTCTCTCTACCGCCACGCGGCACTTGTATGCCAGCGCCTCCAGTTTCTCCACAAAGCCCAGCCTGATTGTGTCCATCGGCATGATGATGGCGGCAATCTCCATCCCGTTTTTCGCCACGATGTACTTCTGCCCGGTAGTGTCCACCCGCTCATAGAACCGGAGATAGTCCGCCATATCCTCCAGCGGAGACAGGTATGCGCTCTGGATAAACAGCATATCATCGTTCGTGCTAAGAGGCTTCACCACATACCCGTTATGCTCTACCGTGGGCCACTCGTCATAAAGCTCCCGCTCTCCTTTAGCGTAGTCCTCCACACTCATGCCGNCCGGCATCGGCTTTNTGGNGAGNACACACTTCTTCCGCCGCTTCTCCGTGATGTCGAACATGGCGCACAAGTTTTCTTCGTCTAGGACCGGCAGTCCGGACAGAGGATAGNNGGAACGCCNGTCGCCCAGNCNTTGCCGGATAAGCNCTCCATTTTCTTCCACTTCGTCGAACAGGTAGTACGCCCCTTGCTTGGCGCATATCGCCNCAACCTTTTTCAGCTTCACCGATTTTTACACCTCCTGAATGTCGATATTGAAACGCTCCTTCATCATCTTGCGCTTCATGATGTAATCCTTCNTGCGCGTGGCNCGGCTCTTCACGTCCTCTACCACCAGCACCCAAAAACTCCCGTTGTATTCCGTCCACGGGTCGCCCCTGACTTTCTCGTATGTAAAATCCGCCCTGTACCGGATGGCTCGCACCCGGTGTCCCTCGCCGTCGGTGTAGGCTTCCTGCAAGGTGAAGTCAACCTGCATCCGCAGGTCCCGGATTGTCCCGGCCCGCTCCAGCGCAGACAGTTCATCGAACCGCCGCGCCTCCTTCTGGCTGTCAAACCGCAGGACATTCCCGGCAGNTGTCACCCGCTCGGTTGGCTTGTTGTGATACTTCCGCCCGCCGCCGGTTGGTGCATCGGCGGGGGAGGGGAGAGGCGCGCTCTGCTTCCGCCGCTCCCGCTCCATGAGCTTCCGCAAAGCCTGTGCCTGATAGGCGGGCNNCAGGTCCTTCACGNCCACGCCCATCACTCTTTCCTCCCCCTNNGCCGTTTCAACGCGCAGTAGTCCCGGATAATCTCGGCCCGTTCCCATTCGGTTGTGCTGGCTACCAGATGTCCGTAGCTGACGCCCCGTCTNCGGGCCGCCGCCGCCAGCGCGTTCAGCGCCTCGCTATCTGTGGCGTACCCGCCGCCGGGCAGCTCTACCATGCTCATTCTGTTTTCCTCCCTTCCCGCTTCCTCTGCTTCGGTTTTTGCTTCGGACGGATAAACTTCCCGTCCTTCCTGTAGAACCGTGCCACCAGGTAGCACCCGCCGTTCACGTCGTTGNGAAAAGCCTCCGCCGCCGACATAAGATAGCCGGGATAAAGGCGCTCAAACTTTGCGAATTTCTCTCCGCTCTCCAGGCTTTTAGCCAGCTCCCGCGCCTTGCTCCCGGATATGCGCCCGTCCCGCGTCCTCGGCTCCGGGTCCACCAGGTTTTTAGAGGCCGTCCACGCTTTCCCCCCAACGGGAGACTTTACGATGTAGTTCCCCAGCCCGGCAAGCCCGTCCTCGGTGAATTGCAGACGGCGGGAGTTTGCGTAGCCATATTCCCACATGCTTTCCAGGGTATCCCGGTCTATCCCGCCATTGACGGTGATGTGGTGGTGATACCGTCCGCCCCGCTTGCCCCGCTCGGTGACGGCTATGTATTTCAGGGGCGGCAGGCCCAGCTTTTTCCGTAAGCGCTGAATCCGCCGGATGTAGTTGCGCAGGTTACGGGCGGCTTCCTCGTCGCTCCCCGGCTGCTCCCCCTTGTAGGTCAGATGGATTTCCAGGTCCTCCGGCGTGAAGTTTGCGTGAAGGAGACGGACCAGCTTTTCTTCCCGGTGCCTCTGGTTGAGCTTCTTTTGGGCCTCTGTGGAGGGCTTCTTTTTCGCCCGCTTCCCTCCGCCCGGCTTTCCCGTCTCAAAGACCGGATAGATATACACATCCAGGTATTCCCCGCAGGTATACTTCTTTTCCCGGTACACCGTCCGCATACCGGCAGCACCTCCCCCGTGGTCGTTAAGTTACTATCCCATACAAGCCCGAAATGCGCCGCAGCGCATGGTTTCCCCCTTGTATCTGTCCCCGGAGTGTGGTACAATATATAGCGTACTTGATTGGTCGCCCTCCGGGGCGTCCGCCCTGCGCAAGCTGTAGGAGGCTTACGCAGGGCGTTTTCTTTTATCCGAACCGGCCCTTGAACGGGAACGGAACATCCGCTTTCATAATTTCCCGCTCCTTCGGCCCCCTCATGTCGAACGTCCTGAACAGCGGCGACGTAAGCGGCCCGCCCATCATCAGCCCGGCCAGTCCGCCCATCATAGGCGGTCCCGGCAGCACCATTTTCAGGTACATAGCGGTGGCCGCGCTCACATCGGGCGGAAGCTCCATCAAAATGTCCGTGATTTTCCCGGTGGCCTCCTTCACCTGCTCCACCTTTTCGCCCATGGTCGGCCCCTTCTTCTCGCTCTCCGCGCTCCCGGCGGTGTCCTCTCCGCCCTCCGGCTCTCCCTTGTCGGCGTCCCCGCTGTTCTCCCGCTCTGCCCGGACGGAATCGACGGCCTTCTGCGCCGCGCCCTCGCCGCAATCCCGGTCATACAGGCGCTCGTCGAACTCGTCCCCGGACAGGTCCACTTTCAGCACCCGCCCGTGCAGGTAGTCAAACTGCGTGTACTTCTCCAGCAGTTCAGCGCAGCTCTCCACCGTCACGGTCCCTTCCTCGGCAGCGTGCATAAATCCAAGCCCCCTGGACGTGGCTGTGGTCATACAGCGCTTTCAGGACCCGCGCCTTGTCCAATCCCTTGATGTCTACCATTTTCTTTTCCTCACTTTTCATTTATTTGGACCCGTTTTCCGGGTATCCATCATGTTTCCGGCCCTCGTCGTTCAGCCAGTGTAGGTGTTTGCACCGCCGCATCACGCACCCCCGCCGCCGTATGCAAACGTCNNTCATCAGCCGTTCATGCAGGGCGCACCATGCCGTGGCATTGGCGGGCGGCTTTCTCGCTGGCCGCTTCTTCCTCTTGCAGCTCATTTCCCCCGGTCCTTCACGTCCCGCACGATGTCCCGGATGGTTGCCGCCGCGCAGTAGTAGAACACGGGCNGCAAAAGGGCAAGCCCCTCGCCGCCGACAGCGTAATACCCCCGCTCCCGCAGGGCATAGGCCGCGCCCAGCTTATACAGCAGAATCCCGGCCACCATCAGGAACGCATACCACGCCACGGCCCAGACGTTCAGCCGCGCAAGCCACGTCCGCAGGCTCACCCACCGCCGCTTCTTGGCTTGTCCCACTTCGATTTTTATGTACTTGACCTTCTCCACGGTTTCATCCTCCCTTCTGCCGAAATTCTCCCCTGCAAGGGCAGGTCCGCCAATGCGGCACGAACCCCAGCGGCGTGTTGATTTTGGCCTCCCTGGTCTGCACTTCCTCCGGCGTCGCCCGCCGCCCGGTAAGTATGCCCTCTTCCTCGGTGTAGAAGCTCTCGTCCCCGTCGCCCTCAATGACAAATTCCGGGTCCGGGTCCACCGGGATATACCGTCCTTCCGCCGTCTGCATCCAGTCGATTTCCCGGCCACAGTCTTTGCAATAGCTCACCGCTTACCACCTTCTCTTTCCGTCAAACCGCGCCTTGGTCACGGCAATGGGAAATTCTTCTATCTCGCTGGCCCACAGGCAGGCCCCCGGCCCGTTCAGGCGCTCCCATATCAGCGGGAACCCGCCGATACCGTCAAAGAGGCTTGCCATTGTGGCGTCCCGCTCGTAACAGGCGCACAGCCGTTTCAGCACCCACGCCCACGGAGGCAATGCGATAGAATTTCCCAGGGCCTTATACCGGGCGCTGTCGCTGCTCNCNTTGTGGAGCTTCCCGGCGCTGTCCGTCCATGGCCCTATGTCTGTCCATCCATCAGGAAATCCCTGGAGGCGTTCACATTCAAGTGGAGTGAGGCGTCGCACCATTCCATCGGTTACCGGATATGTAGCCGCGTCCTCCCGTTGAGGGTCACGTCCGCTTCCTCGTAGCGTGTGTGCCACAATCGACTGTTCATGGTTGCAGTTCAGCGTAGGACAAGCATCCCGCATGATTTCAGCTCCAGCCTGGCCGGTCGCCATCACAATATCTGAGTAATCTGTTACCCGGCTTTGATGGTCCCCGGTCAGAGTGCAGACCGTTTTTCCGTCGCCGTTGCCTCTGGCATCGTATACCGCCGCAGGCTGTCCCGATGTAAGCGTTGGCGAACGCTCCGCCTCATATCCGATTCCCCGCGTCCGGCTCCCGGCATTGTGCTGGAATCCGGCGCATATGACAGGCTGGTGCCCGTGTTCCTGCGCCCGCAGGGTTCCGGCAACGTCAACACTCGTCCCCATGACGCTCCCGTCCTGGTCGTTCAGGCAGATAACTGGCTGCACAATGCACACGCCGCCCTGCTGGGATGTTGGCGCTCCGCCGTTGCAGTCCAGGGTGTTTGATTTCTCCACCGGGATAATCCCGGCTTTCGGGTTGTCCGACAGCATCCCGGCGCTGTAATACGCCCCTATCCTATACGCGCTTGCCTCACCAGCGCCGCCTCCAGCTCCGGCGGCAGTTTCTTCCCCCGCCGCTCCGCTCTCCGCAGTATCCCCGCACACGCCTTGGCGGACAAAGAGTATTTCGGGTGCGGCGTGTCCTCCAAAATCTGCGACAAGCGCGATTCTACGGCGGCGCTGGGGAACTCCCCAAAACTGCGCGTCGAGAACTCGGTAGGCGACGGACCATCCATCCCCGTACCAGCAGTCAGCCAGCGGCCACTTTCCCTTTGCAGGCAATGGAACGTCGGGCGCGTCCGGCTCTGCGACCCTGATTGTCTCTTCAAGGACGGCGCGGAAGTCGTCTCCTTTGTTTGAGCTGAACGCTCCGGGGACATTTTCCCACACCATGAATCGGGGCCGAATAAACTTACCTGTTCTGCCTCGACCTGCATCTGCCTCCCTCATTTCCTTAATGATTCTGATTTGTTCCNTAAANAGGCCGCTCCGCGCTCCGNCCAATCCGGCCCGTTNCCCGGCTGCGGACAAGTCCTGGCTAACAAGGTGAACCACCAATGACTACATCAACCGCTGGCAGCTCGTACCCGTTCAACTTCGTAATGTCTCCTAAATGCTCCACCTAAACCACCTCCTTGACCCCGTTTCAGGGCCGAACATTCAGAGATTTTGCCAGATATATTTCCGCCACACTTTCCCGTATGGCATCCGCCCCCGCACAAAGTCCGCCAGCCGTTCCGCATAGTTCCGGCTTATCCCCTCGGACATCATCAGCTTAATAAACCGCTTCCGATTCTTGCAGCGCCAGCGCTTCGGCGCTTTGATGGTAAATGCAAATTCCACTTCCTGGAGCGGTAGTACGCTCTCCAGCTTCGGCGCATCCGGCGGCAGGGTGATTTCCGCCAGTCGGATTTCTCCCCGCGCAATCGGTNTGTCGCCCAGGTACAGCNTAANGTCGTTCAGGTCAAACCCGTTTTCCGGTCCCATCGTCCCCCTCCTTCCCCTGCATTTTTGGACACCACGCCGGGACATAGGGCAGGAGGTAGGTAGTCCCCATGTGATAGCCCTTGTGTTTCCCCGGCGCAAAGCATCGAAAAGCTATGGTCTTTTCGCTGTAGCTTCCCTTGACCGGCCACGGCTCTGTCCGTATGTACTCGCACCCCTCGCAGGTTCGGGAGAAGTCCGCGCCCGCNCTCACGGCTTGTCCATTTCCGCCCGCAGGCTGTCCTTGATGTAGTAGTCCAGGCCCATTTCCTTGCACGCGGCCACGGCATCCCGGCNACACTGCGCCCAGTTGATGTCCGACGGGTGGTAGTTCAGCTTCCCAATCTTCACCTTGTCGATGAAGTGGGAGCAGTATTTGATGCAGTCCAGCACCGCCGCCGGGTCAAGGACCGGCTCGANCGATACCCANGTGTTGCCGCCCCTGCATNTCAACGCCTCCAGGCTATACAGGCGGTCCGCCGGTTTGACTGCGCACGGCTCCGCCTTNTCTGCCATGGGCACGTCGCAGGAGATAGTCACGCCGTACCAATCCCCGCCGTCCAGCAAATCAAAGTCCCTGCTTCCGTCTCCCTTGGTCAAAATCTGGACGTGGTTGCCGTACTCTTTCAGGGCCTTAATGACCTCCCGCGTGGTAGCCGTGTCGCAGCCGGTGGGATACGGGTCNCAGGTGAAGCACAGGTGGACCAGCTCCCCGGTGATTTTCTCCNGCTCCAACTTCCGCCGCAGTNCCGCCACAANGTCCTTGCGCGGCTCCACGCATGAGTGAAATACCTCCCGCTCCCGGTGCAGGACCTGGGGCGCGAAACAGTAGTAACAGCGGTGGGGNCNTCCGGTGTAGATGTTCACGGCATAGTCGCCGTACTCCGCCGCCGCGCCCTTCGGTTTGTAGATGGTGTTCATGTCCGCTACCTCCTGTTCCACACTTCATCAATCCGCTTGTGGCAGGCGTCCGGGCCGATGTCTCCCACCCAGGTTTCCAGCGCCTCGCGCTTCTCCCGTCGCTCGTACTTGTCCATCACGTCAAAGTCCGGCTCCAGCGTCTCCCGGTTGAAGTAGCCGATGCAGGTATGGCTTGCCGTACACAGCCCCGCCCGTACCACGATGCACCCGCTCATTCCCAAGTCCGGGCTGATGGATATGCCCATGTTCCCCATCCGCATAGTGAAGAACCCTTCCAGGTACGTCCCCCGGTCCGGCTCCAGGCCCTTTGCCGTCCCGAACTCCTGCACGGCCAGCCGCCGCGCCGTCGCCAGCGTCAGCCGGAAGCCGCCGGGGTACTCTTTTTTCCTCGCCACTCGTCACCCCTCCTTTTCAAATCTGATTTTCATTTGCGCCGGGTATAGGTCCACCTTCGGGCGGCGCTTCCCGGTCCACCGCAGGCCCCCGGCCTGTCCCACGCATTTCCATCCGGCGGCGCGGAGGCTCGCCCCGTTCTCGCTCTCCAGGATGTAAGTCACCAGCTTTTTGTATCCCATGGCACGGGCCGCTCTCCACGCGGCGGCGTACAGCATGGAACAGGCATTGCGGCTCCCATCTGTGCAAAGCCGGTTGACCTCCAGCGTNNACCCGTCGTCCAGGTGCCGGGCAACCGGACGGCCNACAATAGCAACANCCACGATTTTCTCCCCATCTGACAGGCCAATGGAAAACTTGTGGCCCACAACCGGTCCGTGGTGTCGGTGGTTCTGCTCCACAAATGCGTTTGCCTCTTTCAGTGTCATAGGTACAATTTCAAGCATGGTCTATTCCCTTTCTTTCTCCCTTCTGCTATACTGGTCCCGGCGGCGTTGCCCCGCCGCCGGGAATCTATAGAAAGGAGAATATTTTATGGGTGGTCTTGTTCAATACACTGTAGATTTTGGCGATACCCCAAAATCGGAGGCCCAGCGCATTTGCGAAATGCTTGAAACTATTTCCTGGAATGGCGTTTTCCCTAATCTGGAACGTCCGATTGTCCGCTTTTACCTCGAACAAGGGCAGGAGCTTGACAGCCTCATTACGTTCCCGCCGGGATGTCGTGTGCAGGTAGTCGGGAAAAAGTAACGTTCTCTGCGTCCGGGTCATAGTCCATCACAACCCGGCATTTCTTGTCCGGCAAAAGGACTTCAACCAATTCAGCCAGCAAGGCTTCAAGGTGGGTAAATGCTTTGTCCCCTGTTGCCTTTACCCGCTCGCTTCTGGCTTCTTTGGCCTTTCTGGCAAACTCCCCCATTGCCTTTCTGTAGCCGTCCCTTTTTACCCACATCACAATCCGGCTTTGTCCCTCCGCCTCCTGCATCAGCCACCACAGCGGATTGCCCCGCTCCACCTTGTGCGGGCATCCCTGCCCGTCGCAGTCCTCCACCTGGCATCCGTCGCAGAACATCCGGTGAAACGCCTCGTCCCACGGCCCGCTCGCAATGGGCAAGGAAGCGAGAAACGTCCCCAGCGTCTCCGGCGACGCGGTGATTTTCTCAAAGTTTGTCATGCTCCGTCCGCTCCTTCCTGTTCAACGTCCCTCTTCGGGCGGCGTCCACGGTTCCGCAAGTTCCTCTGGTACACGGTCTGGCCCCGCTCGGCGCTGTACGCGGGCCGGAAGTTCTCGTCCAGCACCACGCCGCCCCCACCGTCCGTCTCCTGGCCGCGTTTCAGTTCCGTGTATACAGTACACTGGCTGATTTCCAGCTCTGCGGCAATCTTGACCGGGGAAGCGTTGCGCCGCCACATCAATTCAATCTTTCTGCGGTCCTCCAGCGTCAAAGTCCTCACTTAATCACCCCTTTTCCCGTTTCTGCCCCCGTTTGGGTAAAAAAATAATGCAGAAAAAGGTTGAAAAACCTTTTCTGCATTTAACTTACTACATCAGCCCTCACACTTCAGCTGGTAGCCCAGCTCCTGGACCTTCTGCCGGATCTGCTCCTGCCGGACGCCGGTGGAATCATAGTCCACCGCCACGCAGCCCCGGCCGCTGAGGCTGACGGAGGTGACGCCGGGCAGCATGTCCAGCCCCTGCTTTAAAAGCTTCTCGTCGTGCTTGTCCCCGGCGTTCTCCAGGGAAAAATAGGTGCTCAAACGGGCCATGGGAATCGCTCCTTCCAAACGTTTGGACTAGCTTTCCCCATGCGCGTTTTTTCATTCCAGGCGAATATGAAACCGGCGCTCAGCCCTTCTCCTCCGGCTTCTTCTCCAGCCGGGCGGCCAGCTCGTTCAGCTCCGCTCCCGTCTGGTCCAGGGCCCGGGGCAGCTGGCTGAGCATCACCTCAATTTTGCGCAGCTCGCTGTTCACATGGCCCGCCGTGGATTCAAAAGCGCTCACCAGCCGCTGGTACCGGTCCTGGAACTCCCCCACCGTCCGGCGGGTCTGGGCGGCGGCTTCCTCCTCCAAATCGTCGGCCCGCTTCCGGGCCTCGCACTCAATGGCCCCCAGGNGCTCCCGGNACCGGGCGNANGCCTGCGCGTCGGGCTTGAGTGCGTCCCGCTCCGCCGTGAGCCGGGCCGCCTCCTGCTCCAGGGCCCGCAGGGGCTCCAAGTCCGCCCGGACGGCGGCTNCCGTCTCCAGCTTCTCCCGGAGGCGGTCCCGCTGCTCCGTCAGCTCCTCCACCTGGACCCGGAGGCGGTCCAGCTCCTCCATCTGGTCCGCCGCCTGCCTGTGGAGCATTTCGTTCTCTGCCTCCAGCTCCCGCTNGGCGGCGGCGGCCTTTTCCGAGGACTGTTCCAAATACCGCACCACGTCCTGCTTGTCAAACCCGCCGAAGGCCACGCTTTTAAAGGAATAATTCTCCATAAGGCCACCGCTTCCTCTCAAAATTTCCCCTTGATTCTACCACAGGCGGCGGCGTTTTACAAGGGGCATCCTTTTTATTCCAGCGCCGCCTGAAAAACCGGAGGGGCCGGCGCCGCGGAGGGCGGGATTTCCCCTCCTCCCCTTTTTCGCTCCGCCCGCCCCGTNGACAAGCGGGGGGCCAAATGATAATATGACAGGGTATATGCGGTCCGGCGGACGGACAGAACGAAAGAATAGGAGAGCGGTATGGCAACAAAATACGTATTTGTCACCGGCGGCGTGGTCTCCGGCCTGGGCAAGGGCATCTGCGCGGCGTCCCTGGGGCGGCTTTTGAAGCAGCGGGGCGTCCGGGTGCGGAATCAGAAATTCGACCCCTATATCAACGTGGACCCCGGCACCATGAGCCCCTACCAGCACGGCGAGGTCTTCGTCACCGAGGACGGCGCGGAGACCGATTTGGACCTGGGCCACTACGAGCGCTTTGTGGACGAGGATTTGAGCGGCAACAGCTCCATCTCCTCCGGCAAGATCTACTGGTCCGTGCTGAACCGGGAGCGCCGGGGGGACTACCTGGGGGCCACCGTCCAGATCATCCCCCACATCACCAACGAAATCAAAAGCCGGGTCTACGCCATGGCCAGCGAGGACGTGGACGTGGTCATCTGCGAAATCGGCGGCACCGTGGGCGACATCGAGTCCCAGCCCTTTCTGGAGGCCATCCGCCAGGTCCGGGCCGAGCGGCCCCAGGGGGACGTGCTCTTCATCCATGTGCCCCTCATTGTCGAGGTTCCCGGCTCCGGGGAACTGAAGTCCAAGCCCACCCAGCACTCCGTCAAGGAGCTCCTGGGCCTGGGCATCCAGCCGGACATTCTGGTCTGCCGCTGCGACACCCCCATCACCGCCGACATCCGGCGGAAGATCGCCCTGTTCTGCAACGTGGAGCCGGACTGCGTGATTCAAAACGCCACCGCCGAGACCCTTTACGAGGTCCCCCTGCTCATGGCCAAGGAGGGACTGGACACGGTGGTCTGCCGGAAGCTGGGCCTGATCACCCCCCAGGCGGACCTCCGGGAGTGGACCGCCATGGTCCAGCGGGAAAAGAACGCCCACAGGCATGTGGAAATCGCCCTGGTGGGCAAGTACGTCCAGCTCCACGACGCCTACCTCTCCGTGGTGGAGTCCCTGAACCACGCGGGCACCGCCAACGACGTGGTGGTGGATATCCGCTGGGTGAACTCCGAAACCCTTTCGGAGAAGAACCTGGAGGAGGAGCTGGGGGGCTGCGCCGGAATCATCGTCCCCGGCGGCTTCGGCGACCGGGGCATCGAGGGCATGATCCAGGCCGTGCGCTACGCCCGGGAGAACAAGATCCCCTACTTCGGCGTGTGCCTGGGGATGCAGATGGCCGTCATTGAGTTTGCCCGGCACGTCCTGGGCTATGCCGACGCCCACTCCTCCGAGTTCTCCGAGACCACCCAGCACCCCGTCATCGCCCTGATGCCGGACCAGGTGAACGTCACCGACAAGGGCGGCACCATGCGCCTGGGCCGCTACCCCTGCGAGTTGAAGGAGGGCACCGAGAGCCGCCGCCTCTACGGCTCCGCCGAGATTTCCGAGCGCCACCGCCACCGCTTCGAGTTCAACAACGATTTCCGCGCCGAGATGGAGGCCCGTGGGCTGTGTCTGGCGGGCCTGTCCCCCAGCGGGCACCTGGTGGAAATCGTGGAGCTGCCAGACCACCCCTGGTTCGTGGGCGTCCAGTTCCACCCCGAGTTCAAGAGCCGCCCCGACCGGCCCCATCCGCTGTTCTATGGGTTCGTGAGGGCGGCGGCCAAAACGGCGGAAGAATAAAAAAACAGGAGCTCCGGTTTCCCGGAGCTCCTACGGTTCCAACAATTCCTCCACCGTCACGCCCAATGCCTGGGCCAGGGCCTTCAATTCGATGTCCGTTACAAACCGCTGCCCGCTCTCGATGCGCTGGACCGCGTTCTTGTCCACGTCCAGCCCGCCCAGCTGGAGCAAGTCCGCCAACCCCCGCTGGGACAGTTTGGGCATTTTCGCTTTGCGAAGGGCGGCCACCCAGCCGCCGCAAAGATTGTACCGCCCATTCGGGGCACGGTTTTTATACATGAAAAACCCGTCCTGACCTTTGGTAATTGTCATTCGACCGTTTCATTTATTTTATGATAAAATGAGGGAATAATTGACATTTGCTAAAGGTCAAAAGGAGGTTTTTATGAACTACGAGAAACTGACCGCGCAGGAGGAGCTGGCGGCGGAGGCCATCGGCCTGGAAGTCATGCGGTATTTGAAGCAGGAGGAAACCGTGAAGCGAATAGCCGCGGAGACGGAATCAAGGGCCATGCGGGCTCTGGAGAAAATCCGCAGCATTCTAAACGACGACAGCCTGGAGGACCCGGAATGCTTCCAACGAATTGAGGCCATCCTAACCGCGTTGGAGGACCACGGTGTTTTTACCACCCNCNATGANTGGTAAGTTCTATCGATAGAAGGGCAAAAAATTGGCCCGAAGGGCCCATACTTCCTTTTCTCTTTTGGACCGTGCACGGCCCGTTTTCTCTTTTCCTTCTGGAAGGAAAAGAGAAAACGGGGGGTGCAATGAACCAGCCATCGCTGGTATCCAAATCTCCCCCGCCCGTCAGGGCGAGTAAAGGACTATTGCTCTATGAACCACTACCCCGCCATTGCCGCCGCCTTAGAGGCGGAAAACCTGGACGCGGTCCTCCTCACCGGGGAGGCTAACNGCTTTTACGCCNCCGGNTTCTTCACCCCCGGCGCGGACGCCACGGCCCTCGTGACAAAAAAGGGCGCGGTGTTTTTCACCGACGCCCGCTACACGGAAGCCGCCGCCCGCCATCTGGACGGGGCGGAGCTCCGGGAGGTCAAGCCCGGAAAGGGCCTGATGGACCAGCTCAAGGAGCTGGTGTTTTTAAAGGGCGTCCGNCGCCTGGGCTTCGAGGACGCGGCCATGTCCGTCCAGTCCTTCCGGCGGCTGGAAAAGGCCCTGGACGAGGAGGGCCACCCCCCCTGCGAGCTGGTTCCCGCCTCGGAACCCATTATGAAGCTCCGGCAGACCAAGGACGCGGCGGAGCTCCAAGCCATGGAAGCCGCCCAGGGCATCGCCGAGCGGGCCCTGGAGGACATTTTGAAGGAAGTCCGCCCCGGCGTGACAGAAAAGGAAATCGCCGCCCGGCTTCAATACCTCATGCTGCACTACGGCGCGTCGGACATGTCCTTCGACCCNATCGTAGTCTCCGGCCCCAACGGGAGCCTGCCCCACGGCGTGCCCTCGGAAAAAGAGATTCAAGCCGGGGAGTTCGTCACCATGGACTTCGGCTGCGTTTACGGGGGCTACTGCTCCGACATGACCCGCACCGTGGCGGTGGGGTCCGTGTCGAAGGAGATGGAGCGGGTCTATAAAACCGTCCTCTCCGCCCAGGAGGCGGGCATCGCCGCCGCGAAGGCCGGGGTCCCCGGCAAGGCGGTGGACGCCGCCGCCCGGAGCGTCATTGAGGAGGCGGGCTATGGGGAGTATTTCACCCACAGCTTCGGCCACGGGGTGGGCGTGGAAATCCACGAGGCCCCCAACGCCGCCGCTTCCAACGAAAAGCCCCTCCCCGCCGGGGCGGTGATTTCGGCGGAGCCGGGGATTTACATTCCCGGGAACTTAGGCGTCCGCATCGAGGACGTGATTTTGATTACCCCGGAGGGCCGCCGGAATCTGACCAAGGCCCCCAAGGAACTGCTGATTCTCTAAAAAGGAGGGATTCCCCCATGCTCATGCTCTGGTATCCCAAGTGCACCACCTGTCAGAAAGCGAAAAAATGGCTGGACGAGAAGGGCCTTGCCTGTGAGGTCCGGGACATCAAGCTGGAAAACCCCACGGCGGAGGAGCTCCGCGGGTGGTATCAAGCCAGCGGCCTGCCCCTGAAGCGCTTTTTCAACACCAGCGGCCTCCAGTACAAGGCCCTGGGCTTAAAGGACAAGCTCCCCGGCATGGACGAGGAGGCGCAGCTGGCCCTGCTGGCCACCGACGGGATGCTGGTAAAGCGGCCCATTCTGGTGGGGGACGGCTTTGTCCTCACCGGCTTCAAGCCCCAGGAGTGGGAGGAGACGCTGGGATGATCGCCCGCCTGGACTTCGCCCCCCTGGACGGCATCACAAAGCGGGTCTTCCGCCGGGTGTGGCACGCGCACTTCGGCGGGGCGGATCGCTATTTCGTCCCCTTCATCTCCCCCACGGACCAGCATGTCATCACCCCCCGGGACCGCCGGGAGCTGGAAAACCCGGAAGGGCTCCCCCAGGTTCCCCAGGTGATGGCGAAACAGGCGGCGGACTTTGTCGGGGCGGCGGAGGCCCTGGCGGACATGGGCTATGAGGAGGTCAACCTGAACCTGGGCTGTCCCTCCGGCACCGTTACCGCCAAGGGGAAGGGCTCCGGCCTGCTGATGGACCCGGACCGCCTGGATCGGTTTTTGGACCAGGTCTTTTCCGCTGCCCGGGTCCCCGTCTCCGTGAAGACCCGGCTGGGCTATCACACGCCGGAGGAGTTCCCCCGGCTGCTGGAGATCTTCAACCGCTATCCCATCGCCTGTCTCACCGTCCACCCCCGGGTCCGGCCGGAGAAGTACCGGGGGGCGGTGCATATGGATCTGTTCGCCCTGGCCGTGGCGGAGAGCAAAAACCCGGTGTGCTACAACGGGGATTTGACCTCCGTCGCGGGCGTCCGGGCCTTAGAGGCCCAATTCCCCGGCTTGGACGCCGCCATGATCGGCCGGGGGGCCATCGCGGACCCGGCGCTTTTGCGGCGGCTCCGGGGCGGTCCCGCCGCTTCTAAAGAAGAGCTGCAAGCCTTCACCCAGGAGCTTTACCAGGCGTATCAGGACTTCTACGGCCAGTCCGCTCCCGACAGCCAGGCTGCCCCCGCCTCCCAGCGGATGAAGGAGGTCTNGTTCTACCTGATTCACCTCTTTGAAAACGGCGAGCGCCTGGGGGGCCGGATGCGCCGCTCCCGTGGGCCCCGGGCCTATGAGGAGCTGGAGGCCCGGATCTTCCAGGAGCTGGAGCTTCTGGACGCCCCCCAGGGGGAACTGGCATGAAATGGACGGACCCGCCGTTTCGGCGGGTCCGTTTTGCCGCTTGCCATCCGGCCCGGATTGTGTTAAACTAAGGCAACGACATAACCACGTATCAGGAGGCCCTATCATGATGTTTGAACATATCGACCGGAAGCAATGCAAGCGAGAGGCAGCGGAGCTGCTGCGGGAGGCCCAGGTTCCCCCCAAGGCCATGGCCGCCCTGCTCATGGGGCTGTGCCTGGCCCTGGGGCTGATCTCGTCCCTGGGGGGCGGCGGCTTCCTGGGCATTTTTATCTCCATCCTGGCTTTTTTGCTGAACGCCGTCCTGTCGGCGGGCTTCATATTGTACTGCATGGCCATCCGCCGGGGTGAGCGGGCCGAGTACCTGACCCTCTTCGACGGGTTTTCCTTCGTGGGGAAGCTCATTCTCCTGGACCTCATCACCGCCCTTTTCATCTTCCTCTGGTCCCTGCTCTTCCTCATTCCCGGCATCATCGCCGCCTACCGCTACAGCTTCGCCCGGTTCAACCTCTACGAGAACCCGGGCATCGGCGCTATGGAGGCCCTGGACATGAGCAAGCGGCAGACCCTGGGCTACAAGTCCCAGCTGTTCATGCTGGACCTGAGCTACATCGGCTGGATCCTGCTGGCCCGGCTTCCCTCCACCCTGCTTGCCCAGCTGGTGGCCCGGGACATCACCGCCCAGATGCTCTACGGCGTCCCCGCCCCTGATACATATTTCGGCCTGCCCCTCATCGCCCTGGACCTCATCCTGGGCGTCTGGCAGATAGCGGTGGCCCTGTTCTACTTCCCCAACTACGTCTGCGTCCAGCTCAGCTACTTCGAAACCGCCAAGCGCACCTCCGGCGTAGGCCTGGGGGCGGAGCCGCCCCAGGCTTCCCCCTGGGAGGGCTGGAACGCCCCGGACGGCTTGGGCTGAACGCTGTACCAAAAACCAGCCCCCAAGGCATTGCCTTGGGGGCTGGTTTTTTCCGCCGCTCACAGGTTTGGAAACCGCTTCCTGGCATAGCCGCTCCGCCGCAGGGCCAGGGCCAGCAGCGTGGACGCCGCCGCGCCGAAGGCGGCCTGGACCAGGTTGCTGGGAAGGCCCGCCGCGCTGCCCATAAGGCACAGGCCCAGGGTCCCGCCGCCGGAAAGGGCGGCCAAAGCCCCGTCAAACAGCCAGTAGCCTAAGACCATGGGGACCTCCGCCGCCAGGGCGGAGAGAAGCAGCCCCTTCCTCCCCAGGGCCCGGTACAGCCCCGCCGCCGTCAGGGCCATGACGGCCTTGATCACCAGGGTGGCGGGAACATAGACGGCGTAGCCGCTCAAGAGATCCGCCATGGCGGGGCCCACGCCCCCGGCC
>NZ_CAJMXG010000025.1:0-21908 GCF_905219725.1 Oscillibacter sp. CU971 | reverse complement strand
GCTGAGGGCCTTTACCGGCGGGATGCTGTCCGGGGCGGTGGAGCCGGTATTCGGCATCCTGGTGGTGCTGATCGCCGCCTGGGCCCACCCTATGATGCCCTGGCTTTTGAGCTTTGCCGCCGGGGCGATGCTGTACGTGGTGGTGGAGGAGCTGGTGCCCCAGGCCCACAGCCGGGCGGGGACCTGCGGGTTTGTCGGCGGGTTCCTGATTATGATGGTGCTGGACGTGGCGCTGGGGTGAAAAACGCGGCGGTTTTAAAACCGCCGCGTTTTACTTCTTCTTCCGGTGCCGCAGGTCATAGAGGAATTTTAGGGTGCGTTCTCCCTCTACCACCCGGCAGAACCTCCCGCAGCCCTCGCAGAGGTCCCGCCCGTTGGACAGAACGTAGTCCCGCTCTGTCTTGCGGNTGTGGTTCATTCGCTTCCAGCAGTCCAGGCAAAATTCGGCCATTTGTACTCGCCCCTATCTTAGTCATTTTTTGGATAATTCCATCATAGAGGGAATGCTAAAGTCNAGTTGNTTCTACTCNATTAATGACTAAAACTGGCTTGGTGAGTATGAGGATATATGACCTGAACGGCAGATTTAACTGTTCCGGACTCCGCATCCGGGAGAGGCGGACAGAACTTGACCTTTCCCAAGAGCAGCTGGCGGCAAAGCTGCAATTAGCCGGACTTGACATTACACAGAAGGCCATCAGCCGGATTGAGACGGGCCTTCGTGTGGTGGCGGATTTTGAAATCCCCTTTTTCGCCGACGCCTTGGGCGTGTCGCCGCTTTGGCTGTTGGAAAGGGAAGACAACGAATGATGGATTTCTGCGAGCGGATACGCGCTTTGCGGGAGGACCGGGATTTGACCCAGACGTTTGTCGCGGAGCTGCTGCATGTGGGACAAAAAACCTACTCGGATTATGAACTTGGCAGGACCCGAATTCCTCTGGACAGCGTGATTATCCTGGCGAAGTACTACAATGTCAGTATGGACTATATCTGCGGTGTCTCAAATGAGTGCCGGCACTTTCCAAGAGCATAGAAAAGACCGAAGGACTTGCATCCTCCGGTCTTTTTATTCAGGTCTTCGCCTTGATCTCCGCCCCGCATTTGGGGCAGGTAATCACAATTTTCCCTTTGCCCGTGGGAACCCGGCAGATGGTCTTGCAGCTCTTGCAGGTAAAATACTTGTGCTCCTTGTCGGCGTGGCGGGCCCTGGCCCCGGCGCTGCGGTTTTTTACGCCGCAGTACCAGTTTACCCACCGCTGATTCTCCATCCGCCGCCGGGAGAGATTCTTGGAAAACGAGCGGAACAAAATCACAATCATCAAAAAGAGCAGCACGCTCTCCAGAACCCGCACGGCCAGCCCCTTCTTCATAAAAAAGCAGACGAGCTCCGCCGCCCACAGGACCAGATACCCCCGGAACAGCGCCTGGTTCAGCTGGTCCCATCCGTTCCGCCCGTACATAAAGCGGGCAATCGCGCCGCCGATTCTCTGGAAGATGCTCATACCCTTGAACTCCTTTGCCGGTCCTGTCGTTTTCTGTTCCCTATATTCTACTCGCAACCAGGCGGACAAACAACCGCTTTGAGCGGAAATTTACAAAATGGTCATTTATTTTCCCCGAGGGCTGTGCTATATTTTAAAGTTGTTAAAAAATATAAAGAAGGAAGTGCAAGCAAATCATGGCAAAAAAACAGTTTAAGGCGGAGTCCAAGCGGCTCCTCGATCTGATGATCAACTCCATTTATACCCACAAGGAGATTTTCCTCCGGGAAATCATCTCCAACGCCAGCGATGCCTGCGACAAGCTCTGCTNCCAGGCCCTCACCGACAGCGCCGTGGGGATGGACCGGGGGGATTTCAAGATCGAGATCACCGTGGACAAGGACGCCCGAACCCTGACGGTTTCCGACAACGGCATCGGTATGGACAAGGCGGACCTGGAGAACAACCTGGGCATCATCGCCTCCTCCGGCTCTTACAAGTTCAAGCAGGAGCTGGGAGAGGACGCCAAGGACACCGACGTCATCGGCCAGTTCGGTGTGGGCTTCTACTCCGCCTTCATGGTCTCCGACCAGATTACCGTGGTGACCCGGAAATACGGGGCGGAGAGCGGGTATAAATGGCAGTCCTCCGGGGCCGACGGCTACACCATCGCCGAATGNGAAAAGGAAACCGTGGGCACGGATATCATCATGCACATCAAGGCCGACACGGAGGACGAAAAATACGGCGAGTTCCTGGAGAACTGGAAGCTCCAGGAGCTGGTGCGGAAGTACTCCGACTATATCCGCTTCCCCATCCGCATGGAGGTTTCCAAAACCCGGAAGAAGGAGGACTCCCCGGAGGACAAGCCGGAGTACGAGACTTATACCGAGGTGGAGACCCTGAACTCCATGGTGCCCATCTGGCAGCGGGCCAAGAGCGAGGTCACCGCCGAGGAGTACAACAAGTTCTACCGGGACAAGTTCCACGACTACGCCGACCCCCAGCGGGTGATTCCCGTCTCCGTGGAGGGCAGCGTCACCTACAAGGCCCTGCTCTTCGTCCCCGGGGCCGCGCCCTTCGACTACTACACCAAGGAGTTCGAGAAGGGGCTTCAGCTCTACTCCAACGGCGTGCTGATCATGGACAAGTGCGCCGACCTCCTGCCGGAGCACTTCCGCTTCGTCCGGGGCGTGGTGGATTCCCCGGATTTGAGCCTGAACATCTCCCGGGAGCTCCTCCAGCACGACCGGCAGCTGAAGGTCATCGCCGGGAACCTGGAGAAGAAGATCAAGGCGGACCTGGCGAAATTCCTGGCGGAGGACCGGGAGGGGTATCAGACCTTCTGGAAGAACTTCGGCCGCCAGCTGAAATACGGCGTGGTGAACGAGTACGGCCGCCACAAGGACCTGCTCCAGGACCTGCTGCTGTTTTACTCCTCCACGGAGAAAAAGCCCGTCACGTTGGACGAATACGTCTCCCGGATGAAGGAGGACCAGAAATATATTTATTACGCCGCCGGGGAGACGGTGGACAAGATTGACAAGCTGCCCCAAACCGAGGGCCTGCGGGACGCGGGGACGGAAATCCTCTACTTCACCGAGGAGGTGGACGAGTTCTGCGCCNAGACTCTGCGGACTTACAAGGAGAAGGAATTCCGCTCCGTGCTGGACCAGGAGATCGAGGAGGGCGCGGAGAAAAAGGCCGAGGAGGAGGCCGAGGCCCACAAGAGCGCCTTTGACTTTGTAAAGGAGGCCCTGGGGGACAAGGTGAAGGAGGTCAAGGCCAGCGCGAGGCTGAAATCCCACCCCGTNTGCCTCACCGCCGGGGAGGGCCTGAGCTTCGAGATGGAGAAGTATTTCCAGGNCGTCCAGCCCGNCGCGTCCATCAAGGCGGACCGGATTCTGGAGCTGAACGTGGAGCACCCCGCCTTCCAGGCCCTGGAGGCCGCCGTGGAGGCGGACCCGGAGAAGGCGAAAACCTACGCCGCCCTGCTGTATAATCAGGCGCTGCTGATTGCGGGACTGCCCCTGGAGGACCCCTCCGGCTATACCGATTTGGTGTGCGGATTGATGAAATAAGCGCTTGCGTGCCCCGGCGAAAGCCGGGGTGCGTTTCTCAAACGGGATATGTTCCGCCGCCCCTTGACAGCGGGGCGGCGGAATGCTATACTCACATAGTTCTAAAAAGAACAGTTTGAAAAAGAACAAAGGAGGACGGGCCTATGATCACCATTGCCCAGCTTACCCGTCTGCCCCGGAAGTTTTCAAAATACTATGACCGGCAGTTTCTCCCCCTGCTGGAAAAGACGGGAATCTCCATGCGGGAGCTTCACGTCCTCCTCTTCCTGGCCAACCACCCCGGCCAGGACACCGCCCGGGACGTGACGGAGCTGCGGGGCCTGGCGAAGTCCCAGGTTTCCCAGTCGGTGGAGGCGCTGACAGGGCGGGGCCTTCTGGCCCGGCGGGCCGACGGGGAGGACCGGCGGGTTGTCCACCTGGAAATCACGGAACAGGGCGCGCCCCTGGCCCGGGAGGCCCAGGCGGTCCAGGCCGCCTGCGGGCGGCGGCTGCTGGCGGGGCTGACGGAGGAAGAGCAGGCCGTGTTCCTGGCTCTGCTGGAGCGGGTGCTGCGGGAGACGGAAAAATTGAGCGTGGAAAAGGAGCGTTTATCATGAATCAAAAAAGTGTGGACNTGGGCAGNGGGAAGGTAAGCAGGCTCCTGTTCTCCCNGGCCCTGCCCACCATCACCTCTCAGATTGTCAATATGCTCTATAACCTGGTGGACCGAATTTACATCGGCCACATGAAGCCTGTGGACACGGTGGGGGCCCTGGCCCTCACCGGGGTGGGAATCTGCCTGCCCATCATCATGATCATTTCCGCTTTCGCCGCCCTGGTGGGCATGGGCGGCGCGCCCCGGGCCTCCATTCAGGAGGGGCGGGGGGACCCGGAGGGCTCCCAGAGGATCATGGGCAACAGCTTCACCCTGCTGGTGATCACCGCCGTTGTCCTGACGGTGGTATTCCAGAATTTTGCCGAGCCTCTGCTGCTGACCTTCGGGGCCAGCGAAAACACCATTGGCTACGCCCTGGACTATCTGAAGATTTACACCATGGGCACCCTCTTTGTCCAGGTGACCCTGGGCATGAACGCCTATATTACCGCCCAGGGCTTCACCACCGTCAGCATGAAAACCGTCCTCATCGGCGCGGGGCTGAACACGCTGCTGGACCCCATTTTCATCNTTGGCTTCGGCCTGGGGGTCCGGGGCGCGGCCCTGGCGACGATCCTCTCCCAGGCGGTTTCCGCCGCGTGGGTGCTCCGCTTCCTCACCGGGCCGAAGACCAAGTGGCGGCTGCGGAGGGAAGACCTGCGGCCCCGGCCAAAGGTATTCCTGCCCTGCCTGGCCCTGGGGCTGTCCCCCTTTATCATGCAGTCTACGGAAAGCCTCATCGCCGTNTGCTTCAACTCCTCGCTGCTGAAATACGGCGGGGATTTGGCGGTGGGGGCCATGACGGTGCTGTCCAGCATGATGCAGTTCGCCATGATGCCCCTCCAGGGTTTGACCCAGGGCTGTCAACCCATCATCAGCTACAACTTCGGCGCCCGGAACGCCCGGCGGGTGAAGGATGCGTTTGTCTGCCTGCTGAAATCCTGCGTNGTTTACTCGGCAGTCCTCTGGGCGGCGGTGCAGCTGTTTCCGCGGGTGTTCGTGCAGATTTTCAACAACACCCCGGAATTGGTGGATTACGCCGCCTGGGCCCTGCGCATTTACATGGGCACCACCTGCCTCTTCGGCGTCCAGATCGCCTGCCAGCAGACCTTCGTGGCCCTGGGAAACGCCAAGACCTCTTTGTTCCTGGCGGTGCTGCGGAAGATCATTCTTCTGATCCCCCTCATCTATATCCTGCCGAACTTTTTCGCCGATAAGACCTTCGCCGTCTTCCTGGCGGAACCGGCGGCGGACTTCCTGGCGGTGACCGCCACCGCCTCCATGTTTGCCGTTCAGTTTAAACGGAGCATGGCGGAATTGGAGGGGAGCGCTGAAAAATGAGAATCGGGAAGCCGGGCCAGACGGTCCGGTTTCTTTTTTGGAAATGGGAGGCTTGGCTGTGCGGCTCCGCTTTTGTGAAAANNCGAATNGCCNCGGGAGAGAGGAAACGCCGCCTCCCGCGGACGGGACAGCGCAGCTCCGCAGCCCGCGCTAGTTAAGCTAGCGGGTACAATTGGAAGCACGCTGGAAAAATATGAAAAATTTCAGCGATTTATCCAAAGATTTCCGCGCCGGCTTGTGCTAAAATCCAGGGCGTTGGGATAGATTTAAAATATTTCGCAAAAACTACTTGCAATATAAATGCAAATCGTGTAATATGGTTTTAGAAACTATATTACACGATATGAGCAGCTTGCGCTGAGGAGGAGCATTATGGAGGCCGTTTTGACGAAACAGGAATTGCAGCGGGCCCGCCTGCGGGCGGTCCGCCGGGCGAAAATACAGGCCCGGAACGAGCCGCCCCGGCTGACGCTGGGGGCGGAGGTCTTCAACGCCGTGAGCCACGGCCTGGGGGCCCTGGGTGCGGCGGCGGCGCTGACGCTGCTGCTGCTCCGGTCCCAGGGGGCTATGGAGCTGCTGGCCTCCTGCGTTTACGGAATCAGCATGGTGGCGATGATGCTGATGAGCTGCGTCTACCACGCCATGCCCGCCGGCTCCCAGGTGAAGCGGGTCTGCCGGAGGTTCGATTACACGTCCATCTATCTGCTGATCGGCGGCACCTTCGCCCCGATTCTGCTGGTGTATTTGGGCGGAGCCGCCGGGGTGGCCATCTTTTGCGTCCAGTGGGCGGTCATCCTCACCGGCGTGACGCTGGTGATGGTCTTCGGCCCGGGCCGCTGGCGGGCCCTGCACTTCACGCTGTACTTCCTNATCGGGTGGAGCGGGCTGGTATTCCTGCCCCGGATGTACCTTTACAGCCGGACCCTGCTGTGGTTCATCTTCGCGGGGGGGCTGGCCTACACCCTGGGGATGATCCCCTTTGCCGGGAAGAGGAAGTATGACCACTGTGTCTGGCACATCTTCGTCCTGGCGGGGGCGGCCCTGCACTGGGTGGGCATTTACACCCAGATCTACGCCCTCCGCTGACCCAAGCCAAGCCGGAAATCCGGACTCCATCCTCCCGGGAATGGGGTCCGGATTTTTTTCGCGCCCTCCGGGCATCAAGGACGTGTTAAAGTTTGGGCCGGGAAAGGATTTACGCAAGCGTTTTCGCTCTTGAAAGACTTGACTTTTCCGGAGGAGTTACTATAATCAAACCGTAGCAAATCCACGCCCCCTGCCCGCGGGCCTGGGCGGGGGAGCTTGGGAGAGAGGGGATGCTTGATGAAAGAACATAAAAAGGGCCTGGCGCTGTGGCTGGCCGCAGTCCTGGCGCTGCTGGCGGGCGCGCTGCTGGCGGGGTCTCCCGGCCAGACGGAAACCGTGAAGGAGGCCATGCGGGACGCCGTGCTCCACGATGTGAACCGGATCAGCCTCTTCGGGCTGAAGGAGGTGAACCCGGGGCTGATCTCCGCCTTTACGGTGACGCTGATGCTGCTCCTGGCCGCCGCCTGTATCCGGGTCTTCGTGATTCCGAGGTTCCAGTACAGGCCGGGGAAATTTCAAATGCTGCTGGAGGAGGTGGTGGGCCTTTTCAGCGGCATGGCGAAAGGCAGCAGCCCCCACCGATGGGGCTTCCTGGGGGCCTATATCTNTGCCGCCGGGGCCTACATCTTCGTGGGGACGCTCTTCGAGCTGCTGGGCCTCCAGGCCGTCACGGTCCACGGCCACCCCATCACCCTGCCCGCTCCCCTGTCCGACGTGAACGCCGCCATTGCCATGGGGACCTTTTCCTACTTGACGATTCTCTCCGGCGGCATCGCGGTGAACGGGGTAAAGGGCGTGGGGAAGACGCTNAAGNNNTTCTCCCTGCCCATTTCCATGAGCTTCCGGCTCTTCGGCGCCCTGCTCAGCGGGCTGCTGGTGACGGAGCTGGTGTACTACTACGTGAGCCTGAGCTTTGTGCTGCCGGTGATTGTGGGCGTGCTGTTCACCCTGCTTCACGCGCTGATTCAGACTTATGTGCTGACCATGCTGACGGCCCTGTATTACGGCGAGGTGTCCGAGCCCTCCCCGCCGAAGGAGAAGAAAAAGCGCCGGGCCGCCTGAGCGGGGCCTGAAAACAAACATAATGGGAGGANTTTTGTGATGAGCAAGTTTGTANAGAAGCTGTGGATGCTGGGCCTGGTGCTGCTGCTGGCGGCGGCCCTGGCCGTGCCCGCCCTGGCGGCGGAGGAGGAAACCGGGGCGCCCAACGCCCAAGAGGAGGTCCAGGGAGAGGACGCCTCCGGCGGAAAGGGCCTGGCCTCCGCCGTGGCCATCGGCCTGGCGGCCCTGGGCGGCGGCCTGGGCATGGGCATCGCCACCGGCAAGGCGGTGGAGAGCATCGGACGCCAGCCGGAGGCCGAGAGCANGATTCGGACCATGCTGATGCTGGGCCTGGTCTTTATCGAGACGGCCATCATCTACGCCNTGCTGGTGGTCATCCTCATCATCTTCGTGTTGTAAGGCAGGTGGAGGCTGTGAATATTCCCCTGAATGTTGACTGGCAGCAGATTCTGCTGCACTGGATGAACCTGGCCATTCTCACCGGCGGGNTNTACTTCCTGCNCTACAAGCCGGTGAAGCAGTTCATGGAAAAGCGGGAAGCCTATTACCGGGATTTGGAGGATCAGGCCGCCGGGAAGCTCCGGGAGGCGGAGGAGCTGAAAGCCGCCTACCGGGCCAAGCTGGACGGGGCGGAGGAGGAGATCCACCAGGCCCGGGCCAAGGCCCAGGCGGCGGTCCAGCAGTCCGTGGANGAGCAGATGGCCCAGGCGAAGCAGATCGTCGCCAAGGCCAAGGAGGAGGCCGCCAGCAGCCGGGAGCAAATCATCCGGGAGTCCCAGCGGGAGCTGCGGGAGCTGACGGTGGCCGCGGTGAAGAAGCTGACGGTGAAGGCCGACACGGACCTCTTCGACCAATTCCTGAATTTGGNGGAGGGAGGAGGAGCCCATGAGGACCACTAGAGGCAGCCTCAAGGCGGAGCTCCGCAGCGCCGTCAAGCCCACGGAGGAACAGCTCCGGCGCTTTGAGAAATTTCTGGCGGACAAGTACAAGCGGAAAATTCCCCTGCAATGGGAGGAGGACCCGGCGCTGAAGCAGGGCTTCCGCCTCCAGGTGGGGGCGGACATGTACGACTGGACCTTGCAGGGCCGGGTGCGGCAGTTCCGGGACTATGTCCGGGGACTGGAAAGCGGGGCTAACGACATTCTGCCCCTGATGCGCCAGGCGGTGGAGGACTGGACCGTGGCCGTGGCCCCCGAGGAGATCGGCGAGGTGACGGCGGTGGACGGCGAGATTGCCTCCGTCAAGGGCCTGGACCACGCCCAGTATGGCGAGATTTTGCTGTTCAGCTCCGGCGTGAAGGGCATGGTCCAGGATCTGCGCCGGGACGGCGTGAGCTGCATCCTCTTCGGCAGCGGCGAGGAGGTCTGCGCCGGAAGCATGGTCCGCCGGACGCTGAAAACCGCCGGCATGCCGGTGGGCGAGGGCTTCCTGGGCCGGGTGGTGGATGCCCTGGGCGTCCCCGTGGACGGCAAGGGCAAAATCATCGCGGAGGCATACCGGCCTATTGAGACTCCGGCCCCTGGCATTCTGGACCGCCAGCCGGTGAACACCCCTATGGAGACGGGCCTTTTGGCCATCGACTCCATGTTCCCCATCGGCCGGGGCCAGCGGGAGCTGATCATCGGCGACCGCCAGACCGGAAAGACGGCCATCGCCCTGGACGCCATCTTGAACCAGAAGGGGAAGGACGTGGTGTGCGTCTATGTGGCCATTGGGCAGAAGACCGGCAGCGTGGCCCAGATTGTGGAGAACCTGAGCCGCCGGGGGGCCATGGAGTACACCGCTGTGGTCACCGCCCCGGCCAGCGCCTCCGCCGCCCTTCAATATATCGCGCCCTACGCGGGCTGTGCCCTGGGGGAGCACTTTATGCGCCAGGGCCGGGATGTGCTGATTGTCTACGACGATTTGAGCAAGCACGCCATCGCCTACCGGACACTGAGCCTCCTTTTGGAGCGCTCCCCGGGGCGGGAGGCCTACCCCGGCGACGTGTTCTACCTCCNCTCCCNCCTTTTGGAGCGGGCGGCCCACCTCTCCGACGAGCTGGGGGGCGGCAGCATGACCGCCCTGCCCATTGTGGAGACTCAGGCGGGGGACGTGTCCGCCTATATCCCCACCAACATCATTTCCATCACCGACGGGCAGATCTTCTTGGAGAGCGATTTGTTCTTCGCGGGCCAGCGGCCCGCCGTCAACGTGGGCCTCTCCGTCTCCCGGGTGGGCGGCGACGCCCAGACCAAGGCCATGAAGAAGGCCGTGGGAACCCTCCGGCTGGATCTGGCCCAGTACCGGGAGATGGAGGTCTTCACCCAGTTTTCCAGCGACCTGGACGACGCCACCAAGCGCCAGCTCCGCTACGGCCAGGGCCTGATGCGCCTTTTGCGCCAGCCCCGGTACGCGCCGCTGTCCCAGCACCAGCAGGTCATCATCCTGGTGGCCGCCATGGCCCGCGTGTGTCAGGATGTGCCCCTGGAGCGGATGGACGCCTTCCGGGCCCATCTGCTCTCGGAGGTGGAGGCGGAGGCCCCGGATTTGTGCAGCCGCGTGGACCGCACCGGCCGGCTGAGCCCGGAGGACCGGGAGGAGATAGCCGGCCTGGCGAGGCGGGCTTTGGAGAGCTTCGCAGGAAGGAAGGACGGCTGACATGGCGGGAACCAAGGAGCTCAAGACCCACATTGAGAGCGTGGGAGAGACCCGGAAAATCACCAACGCNATNTATTTNATCGNCTCCACCAAGCTCCGCCGGGCCCGGCAGGAGCTGGACCAGACCCGGCCCTACTTNGAGGCCCTCCGGGGGGAAATCCGGCGNATTTTCCGCACGGCCTACAACGTGGACAGCCGCTTCTTCTANCCGATGGGCAGCGACGCGCCCTTGAAGGGGACCTATGGCTGCCTCCTCATCACCGCCGACAAGGGTCTGGCGGGGGCCTATAACCAAAATGCCATCCGGGTGGCCCAGGAGCTTTTGGAGCGGCACCCGGACACGAAGCTCTTTGTGGTGGGGGAATACGGACGGCGGTTTTTCGACCAGCGGAAAATCCCCATTGAGCACAGCTTCCTCTACACCGCGCAAAACCCCACTATGGCCCGGGCCCGGGAGATCAGCGCGCTGCTGCTGGACGGCTTTGACCGGGGGGAGCTGAAGGAGATCTACCTCATTTACACGGACATGGAAAGCGCCATGAGCGCCCAAGCCCGCTCCACCCGGCTCCTGCCCTTCCACCGGACCCACTTCGCCGGAGCCCCGGCGTGTGAGGGGGCCATGACGGAGCGCTTCGAGTTCTACCCCGATGTGGGGACCGGGCTGAACAGCGTTATGNGGAGCTATGTCACCGGCTTTATCTACAGCGCCCTGATCGACAGCTTCTGCTGCGAGCAGAACGCCCGGATGAGCGCCATGGACAACGCGGACCGGAACGCGGAAAAGCTCCTGGGGGAGCTGTCCCTCCAGTATAACCGGGTCCGCCAGGCGGCCATTACCCAGGAGATTNCGGAGATCNCCGCCGGGNCCCGGGCCCAGCGCCAAAAGAAGGGGAGGTAACCGAATTTGGAAAGAGGCATTATTGTACAGATATCCGGCCCTGTGGTGGACGTGGATATCCAAAGCGGAGAGCTTCCCCGGCNGCGGGAGGTGCTGACCGTGGAGAAGGACGGCGNCCTCCGGGTGATGGAGGTGGCCCAGCATGTGGGGAAGCGCACGGTGCGCTGCGTCATGCTCTCCCCCAGCGAGGGCCTGGCCCGGGGCCTGGCGGTGGACGTGCCGGATAAGACCATCGAGGTGCCCGTGGGCACGGCCACCCTGGGGCGGATGTTCAACGTCCTGGGCCAGCCCATCGACGGCGGCGGCCCCGTGCCCGAGGGCACGCCGAGAAAGAGCATCTACCGCAAGCCCCCGGCCTTTGACGAGCAGAGCCCGGCGGTGGAGATTCTGGAGACGGGCATCAAGGTCATCGACCTCTTGGAGCCCTATCCCCGGGGAGGCNAGATCGGCCTCTTCGGCGGCGCGGGCGTGGGCAAGACCGTCCTCATTNAGGAATTGATTCACAACGTGGCCACGGAGCACGGCGGCTACTCCATCTTTACCGGCGTGGGAGAGCGCTCCCGGGAGGGCAACGACCTCTGGCGGGAGATGCGGGAGAGCGGCGTCAGCGAGAAAACCGCCCTGGTCTTCGGTCAGATGAACGANTCCCCCGGCGTTCGGATNCGGGTGGCCNTGGCGGGGCTCACCATGGCGGAGTACTTCCGGGACAAGGAGCGCAAGGACGTGCTGCTTTTCATCGACAACATTTTCCGCTTCGTCCAGGCGGGCAGCGAGGTATCGACCCTCCTGGGCCGGATGCCCTCCGCCGTGGGCTATCAGCCGACGCTGGCCAACGAGATGGGAGAGCTTCAGGAGCGGATCACGTCCACCAAAAACGGCTCCGTCACCTCCGTCCAGGCGGTCTACGTCCCCGCCGACGACCTGACGGACCCGGCCACGGCCACCACCTTCGCCCATTTGGACGCGACGACGGTGCTGAGCCGGAAGATCTCCGAGCAGGGCATCTACCCGGCGGTGGACCCCCTGGCCTCCTCCTCCCGGATTTTGGAGGCGGACGTGGTGGGAGAGCGGCATTACCGCGTGGCCCGGACCTGCCAGGAGATTTTGGAAAAGTACATGGAGCTTCAGGACATCATCGCCATCCTGGGCATGGACGAGCTCAGCGAGGAGGACCAGAAGACCGTGGCCCGGGCCCGGCGGCTCCAGCGTTTCTTTGCCCAGCCCACGACAGTGGCGGAGAAGTTCACCGGCATCCCCGGGGTCTACGTCCCCTTGAAGGACACCCTGGAGAGCTTTGAACAGCTGGTAAACGGCGAGCTGGACCAGTACCCGGAGGCAGCTTTCTACAACGTGGGTACCTGGCGGGACGTGGTGGAGAAGGCGAAAAAGATCGAGGCGGGTGAGGCGTGATGGAAGTCTTTCAGGCCCACATCCTGGCGGCGGACCGCTCCTTCTACGAGGGGCCCTGCGTCAGCCTGACCGTCCCCACCAGCGACGGGGAGCAGGGCATCCTGGCCCATCACAGCGACATGATTGCCGCCATCCTGCCGGGGACCCTGCGCTACCAGACTCCGGAGGGGCCCGTCCAGCTGGCCGCAGTGTCCGGCGGCATGGTGAAGATTGAGAAAAACGAGGTCCTGGTGCTGGTGGACTCCGTGGAACGGCCCGAGGAGATCGACGCCGCCCGGGCCCGCCGGGAGGCCGACGAGGCACGGGAGGCCATGCTCCAGAAGAAGCGCCGCCAGGAGTACCAGCTGGCCCAGGCGACCCTGGCCCGGGCCATGAACCGCCTGCGGGTGAAGGGTACGGAAATCAAATAGCAAATAGAGCGAAACGCGCCTCTCCCCAGATGGGAGGAGGCGCGTTTTTTCACGGCAGCAGAGGCAGGCACACCACCAATTGAAACCGCCCGCCTCCGGCCCGGGTCTCCAGGGACCCGCCCAGGCGCTCCGCGATTTCCCGCATCCCCGCCAGGCCGAAGCCGTGGGACGTCCTGTCCGCCTTGGTGGTGGCAAGGTCCGGGGCCAGCTCCCCGGCGTAGGCGTTTTCCACCCGGAGCATGAAAAGGCCCTTTTCCGCCCGGAAGCGGAGGGTGACGGTCTTGTCCTCCGCTTCCTCCGCCGCCTCCATGGCGTTGTCCGCGGCGTTTCCCAGCAGGGCGCACAGGTCCACCCCTGCCAGGGGCAGATCCTTGGGCAGGGACACGGAAAAGTCCGCCGTGAGGCCCGAGCGGCCCATGGCCTCCGCCTTGGAGGAGAGAACGGCGTTGGCCGCGTCGTTTTCGCACAGCCGCTTCCCGCCCCGGAGGGCGGNGGAGTCGGCAAGCTGGTCGATGTATTGCAGGGCCTTGCCGTCCTCCCCCATGTCCACCAGGCCCCGGAGGGCCGTCAGGTGGTTCCGCAGGTCGTGGCGGAGGGTGCGGACCTGCCGCTCCTCCCGCTGGAGGCCTTGGTAGTAGCTTTCCCGGAGGGAGGCCAGCTTGTCTGCCTCCTCCAGCCGCTGGTGGTTTTCCAGTACCAATATGGCGTACAGCAGGGCCAGGGAGGTGAGGAAGATAAAGGGGAGCACCGCTACCCCCAGATTCATAATCAGGCCGTGGAGAAGAGCGTTGCTGTAGATATAATCCGACTGGAGAAGGGGCAGCAGCACCACCGCCAGCAGCGAGCTGAAGGGCATGGCGGCCAGGAGCAGCACCAGATTCCAAAACCGGGGGGAGAGCTGGGGCGGGCGCTTTGGCAGGTGTTTCCGCGGCGCCAGGTACAGCAGGGCCCAGACGGCGAGGCGGATGAATTTACTGCTGTAGTAATACAGATCGTCCAGGCCGAAGTTGGCCATAATGGGGCCATAATAGGTATCCAGCACGGCGTTGACGGACATGATGAGGCAGAAAAAGATGACCGTCAGCGTCAGCCGCCCGGCCCGGTCCCCCTTGGAGGCCAGCAGGAGCACGGGGAAAAAGAACAGCAGGATGAACAGCAGATTGGTGTCCCCCAGCCAAATCACCATGTCGGAGATGCTGCCCAGAAACAGGACCAGCGCGATTCGCCAGCCCCGCCGGGGTTTCACCGCCAAAAAGGCGGACACGATCCGAAAGAGGAAGAAGCCGCTGGTAAACACCAGGATCAGCCAGAACCAATTTTGAAAGCAGAGCAGCAGGTATTCCGCCAGGCTGATTAAAAACGTTGAAGCCATGGCCTAGCCCTCCAGGGCCGTCCGGGCCAGGGCGGCCAGGGCGGCGGAGCGGCAGGCCCGGCTGACGGGAAGCGCCTCGCCGCCCACAAAGACCTGACTTCCCTCCATCCGCTCTACGGCGGCGGTGTGGACCAGATAGCGCTGGTGGACCCGGACGAAGGACTCTCCCACGTCCCGCTCCACGTCGTCCAGCTTGCCGTAAAAGGTATAGGTCCGGGCGGCGGAGACGCAGGTGACCTGCCGCCGGTCGGAGGCGAAATAGAGAATGGTCTTCTTGGGAATCCGGTACAGCGTCTCGCCGCTGCGGCAGAGGAAGGCCTGGTCCCCCTCCCGGAGGCGGGCCTCCGCCGCCCGGTCCAGCACGCCGTCCAGCTGGTCCGGCTTGGGGGGCTTCATCAGGTAGCCCAGGGCCCCCACGGAATAGCCGTCGAACACGTAGTCCGTGTAGCCGGTGACAAAGACCAGCAGCAGCCCCTCGTCCGCCNCCCGGAGGCGGCGGGCGGTCNCCATGCCGTTCAGTTCCCCCATTTCAATGTCCAAAAATACCAGGTCCAGCTCCCCGGCGTGGCTGCCCAGCCAGCGGAGGAGGCCCTCCCCGGAGGAGANTTCAAAAAAGGACGTGTCCGCCCCGCTCCGCCGCCGCTCCAGAGCCCGCTCCAACGCGGCCCGGAGGGCGACGCGGGCGTCGGCGCTGTCGTCGCAGATGCCGATTCGCAGCATGGTATCATCTCCTTGTGGTTTGCTGGGGCTATTATAGCACATTACCGGCGGTTCGCCAAACCAATTATGACGGCAAAAGCGCCAAAGATGACGCCGCTTGCGTCGGAGCCCCCAAACTTTACAACAGACCCGCCAAAGAGAGCGGCCCCATTTGCGGGGGCCGTTTTTTTGCGCTATTCTGGCAATGGAAGCGGACGTAAGCATTTACAGCCGGACTTCCGTATCAATCGCTGCCACAGAATAAAGGAAGTGCTTGCTATGAATTGGAATTCCATCCGCGCCGCCCTGACCACCCCCACGGAGGTCCCCCGGCAGGGGCCCCGGCTGCAAACGNATTTGGACACGGACCTTTTGAAGCTCGCCGCCATCGTTTCCATGCTCATCGACCATGTGGGCGGCGCCTTCTTTCCGGAGGTCGGGGCCTTCCGCTGGATTGGGCGGCTGGCGTTTCCGATTTTCTGCTACTGCCTGACCGTGGGACTGCTGTACACCCGAAACATCAAGCGGTATCTGGGCCGCCTGGCGGTGTTCGCCGTGGTCTCCCAGCCCTTCTACGTCCTGGCCTTCCACCCCCATGACTGGATGGTGGACCGGAATTGGAGCAACTGGAACATCTTCTTCACCCTGTTTTTGTCCCTCCTGGCCATGTACGGGCTGAAGGAGCGGAAGTGGTGGCTGTTCCTGGGGGCCTTCTTCGCGGTGAGCTGGTGGAACTTCGACTATTCCGGCATCGGGATTCAATTGATGCTGATTTTCTTCCTCTGCCGGAACCACCCCAAAATTGGCGCGGCCCTCTATGTGCTGACCTACCTGCCCTGCCTCTGGGGCGGCTATCTGGAGGACCCGCTGGCCTTGAAGCTGGGCGGCTTCGCCGTGGACTGGGCTGTGTTTGCCCTGCTGGCCGCGCCGCTGATCTTCCTCCCCACCCGCTCCGGGCTGAAAATCCCCAAGTGGTTCTTCTACGCCTTCTATCCCGCCCATCTCGCCGTCATTGCGGCAATTCAATTCATGCTGTAAGAAAGGATGACTATGATGCTGACTGTAGAAAATCTGTGCAAATCCTATCAAGTGGGAAAGACCTCCTATGAGGTGCTGAAGGGAGTCTCCCTTCAAGTGGGAAAGGGTGAGTTTGTGGCCGTTATGGGCCCCTCCGGCTCCGGCAAGACCACCCTCTTGAACTGCATTTCCTGCTACATCCCCGCCGACTCCGGCAGTATCCGCCTGGGGAAAACCGAGCTGGCCCGCCTGGGGGAGGACGCCCTGGCGGAGGTCCGCAACAAGCAGCTGGGCTTCGTCTTTCAGGACTTCCTCCTGCTGGACGGCCTGACGGTGCGGCAGAACATTTTGCTTCCCGCCATCATCGGCGGCGTCGTCTCCGGCATGACGGAGCAGCGGGCGGATCAGCTCTGCGAGGTCTTTGGCATCGCGGGCATCCGGGACAAATACCCGGCGGAGATCTCCGGCGGCGAGAAGCAGCGCACCGCCGTGGCCCGGGCCCTCATCAACCACCCGCTGCTGATTCTGGCCGACGAGCCCACGGGCAACCTGGATTCCAAGTCCACCCGGGCGGTGATCCGCTCCTTTGAGCAGGCCAAGAGCGCCCTGGAGGCCACGATTTTCATGGTGACCCACGACTCCTACGCCGCCTCCTTCTGCGACCGGGTGGTAATTCTCCGGGACGGCGTGGTCTGGAAGGTGCTGGAGAAGGGGGCCACGGAGCGGGAGACGTTCCAGGACCAGCTTCTGGACGCGGTCCGGGAAATGGGGAGGGAATAACCATGCGCCATTTTTCCGAAGTTTATGCCCTGATGCGCCGGAGAAACAAGAAGCAATACGCGCTCCTCTCGGGCTGCTGCTTTTTCTCCGTGCTGNTGATTACGGCCTACGTCTGCATGATGCAGGCCCCCACCATCCTGAACGTCCTCCCCGAGGGGGGCGACAGCCGCAAGCAGGTCATGATGATCTTCACCCTGGCGGTCATCGGCTGCGCCGTGTTCACCACCTACGCCTCCGGCCTCTTCTTCCGGCAGAAGTCCCGGGAGACCGGCGTGTTCCTGGCCCTGGGGGCCACCCGGGCCCAGGTGCGGGGGGAGCTGTACCGGGAGCTGGGAGTGATCTCCCTGGGCTCCTGCGCCGCCGGGGCCGCCCTGGGCGGACCGCTGGCCTGGGTGNTGTGGCAGGTGTTCCGTCTCTGCGTGGTGGATACGGAGGAGATGCGGCTGGTGTTTGACCCGAACGCCTATGTATTGTCCCTGGCCTTCTCCGCCTTTGTCATCGCCATGATGTTCTTCCTGGGGAGCCGGTCCGTGAAGCGGACCAACATCATCGACATCGTCCAGGAGTCCCACAAGTCCGAGCCCATCCGGGATGTCCCCCGGTGGTACGGGCCCGTTGGCATCGGCCTGCTGGCCCTGGGGGGCTTTCTGGGCTATATGTCCTCCGTCTTCTTCATAAGCATTCTCCACTGGTATCCCCCCGAGGGGCTGACCGCGGTCTTTTACGTCCCCGCTTTGATTGGCCTCTATATGATTCTCCTGCACACGGTGGTCAACGGCTGGAACGGGAAAAAGAAGCTCTACAAGGACCTGATCGCCACCAGCCAGATGCGCTTTCAGGGCCGCCAGACGGTGCGGAACATGCTGGTGATGACCCTGCTGATTGCCGGCGCGTACTTCGGCAGCTTCTACACCCCCATGCTGGGCACCGGGTCCATGATTGAATACGATACCCGGCCTGTGGACTATGTGTATAACTTCCGGGCGGACCAGGACATCCCCCTGGAGGAGGAGGTCCGGGCCCTGGCGGAGGAGTACGGCGTGACCGTCACGGACTTCGCCGCCGTCCCCATGCTCCGCCTGGCGGTGGACGGCGAGGACCACATTGAGGAGGAGGGCCCCATGGGCACCACCTGGCGCGCGGAGTACAAAGAGGTCATGAGCACCGAGCTGTTTCTTTCCGCCTCCGGCTACGAGGCTTTGACGGGGGAGCATGTGGACCTGGCCGGCGGCGAGATTCGCGGCGTCGTCGACNCGGAGNGGAGCAAGCTGGNCTTTGNCCCNGACAAGAGCCNTGTGACCAACTATCTGACCGGGGAACAGCTCCCCGTCACGTCCCTGGAGCCCCTGCGCTATGACAGCCTCTTCGGGCGCTATGTGATGAACGACGCCGACTTTGCCGCCCTGGGGGCGGGCCTGACGGAGGAGTGGCGGGAGACCCAGGTCTGCTTCAACGTGGAAAACTGCGAGGAGACCTATGACTTCGCCAAAGCCCTGTTCAACGAGATTGTGGACCACTCCACCATCGAGGTGGCCCAGTTTGACGGCTGGGACCCGGTGGTCCGGGACCAGTACCTGGCGGAGGAGGGCGCTTACTTCCTGGACCGGGAGAACTGCGCGGAATACGGCTTTACCGTCATCGACTACGCTCAGCGGGACAGCTCCGCCTTCCGGATGAACTGGCAGTACATGCCTGCGTTCCGGATTTTGGACAGGATGGACTTTGTAAAGACGATGGCGGTGTTCCTCATCCTCTTTGTCTTTGTGGNTGTGGTGTGCTTTGCCGCCGTGTTTGTNATTGCCTATACCCGGTGCATGACCATCGCCCTGACAAACCGGAAGGTCTACGACGACCTCAGGCATTTGGGGGCCTCCAACGCCTATCTCCGCCGCTCCGTCCGGGGGCAGGTGAAGCGGGTGTTCCTGGTGCCCGCCTTGGCGGGCACGGGGTTGATTTACGCCTTTTATGTCATGATTATGTACTTCAACGGCAGTCCCGCGGGCATTACGCCCAGCGAGGCGGCGGGCCTCCTGGCCAACCTGGCGGTGGTGGCGGCGGTGTCCGCCCTGATCTACGGCGTGTACCGCCTGACCCTNGCCCAGGTGTGCCGGGCCCTGGACATCCGGCGGTGAGCCTCCAAAAGACGGCAANGCGGCGCGGGNACAAGTCCCCGCGCCGCCGGCGCTTACAGGATGCTTTTTTCCGCGTGGATCTTCATGGACTGCTGCGGGGTCATGGCGAAATAGTCGNAGATGGTTTCGCTGCCGCTGTCCCCCCAGGTGGTGTCGATGTGGTACTCCGTGCCGTCCAGAATGGCCACGGACCAGATGTGGTCCCCCTGGATGATGGTGGAGCATTGGATGCCCTCCAGCTTTAGAAGCAGGTTGTAGGCCCCGGTGTAGCCGTCGCAGACGGCGGTCTTTTTGGCGAAGAGGCTGTAGGGGATGTGGCTGAGGGAGTCGTCCTTGGCGTGGTAGTCGTAGGCGCAGTTGTCGCAGATCCAGTCGTAGTAAACCAAGGCCTTTTCCTTCTCCGTCATGTCCAGGCGGAGGGCTCCCTCCTCCCAGAGCCGGTCGTGGACGGCGGCGGCGGCCTCTATGCTGGCGGCCCGGTACTCCTGGGTGCGCCGCCCCGCCCCGGCGGCGGAAAAGCTTAAGGTCACCAGCTCCCGGCTCCAGGTGCAGTGGACCTGGTTATAGCCCTGCTCGCAGTGGTCCTTCATCACGGCCAGGGACTGGTCCATGAGCTGGCGGGACTTCTCCTCGGAGAGGCCGGGCAGGTGGAACACCAGCTGGTCGCTGCCCTGGGCCAGCATGTAGCGCAGGGCGCTTTCCAGCTCCTCCTGCGTGGAGGGGGAGGGCACGAACTCCCCCGGCTCCACCAGGTCCGGCAAGGTGGCGCCGGCGGCGCTGTAGAGGTGGCTGAGATCCCACTGAGGCCGGACCCGCAGGGCGGGGTCCAGCATACGGGTGAGCATGGCGGCCAGGGCCCCCCGGGTGATGGGCTCGCCGGGGAGGAAGGAGCCCGACGCGTCGCTGCCCGTGGAGACGCCCTTGCGGTAGAGGTCCAGGATATCCTGATAGTAGGGGGTGTACTCGCTGACGTCGGAGATGAAGCGCCGGGAGGAGTAGGCCACGGTGACCAGTTCCCCGTGGACAGGGGGCAGGGCCTCCTCCGGCAGGACGCGGGCCAGGACGTGGGCCACCTGGGCCCGGGTGGCGGGCTCGTAGAGCTCCATATAACCGCCCACGAAGTCCGCCTCCAGCGCGCCCTCCGCCTGGAGGTAGCGCAGGTAGGCCAGGGCTCCCGGGGTGCTCTCCCGGCGGTAGGCCAGGGCGGCCTCGGCGTCCCCATCCCGGTAGAGACCCCGGACGCGCCCGGCGAAAATGACGGCCTGTCCCAGGGTCACCGGGTCCCCCGGGCCGAAGGTGCCGCCGTCCTTCCCGTTGGAAAGGCCGTACTCATAGAGGGCCGTTACGTTGTCGTAGAAGGGGGAATCCGGCGTCAGGTCGGAGAACTCCCCGGCGTAGGTCCGGCCGCGGGCAAAGCCCGCCGCCTGGGCGGCCTGGGCGGGGAGGGCCAGCAGCAGGCAGACGGCCAGCAGCAGGGCGGAAAACGTTCTTTTCATGGCGTTCCTTTCGGACGGTGGGTTAGGTTAAAATGTTCAGATCCTCCGCCGTGCGGTCCTCGGTATAGGGGTTCAGGTACTGGTTTACCATGGCCAGAACCTCCTCCTGGTCCAGGTAGATGTAGGGGTCGTGCCACTCGCCGGGAAGGGTGGCGAAGCTGATGTTGTCCATTCCCATGTTAAGGACCTCTCCGCCCAGCCAGGCCAGGTTGCCCGCGTTGAGGTCGGTTTCCACATAGTTGATGAAGATGCCGCACAGGTCCGGCAGCTTCAAGGCGATCTCGGGGGTCATCAACTGCTTGGCCACGGCCTTCAGGAAGTCCTGCTGGGTCTGCATCCGGCCGATGTCCTGGGAGGCGTNGGCGCTCCGGCAGCGGACCACCTTCAAAGCCTCCTCCCCGCTCAGGTGNCGCATGCCCTTGGCGCAATGGATGGAAAGGNTCTGATAGGGGTCTTCATAGTGCATGTCCACCGGAATGTAAAAGTCCACGCCGCCGATGGTGTCCACCAGGGCCTGGAACCCCTTCAGGTTCACCAGCACCGTGTAGTCCACCGGGATGCCCAGCTGGCCGGATATCGTGTCCGCCAGCAGCTCCATGCCCCCGGCGTTGTAGGCGAAGTTAATTTTGCGGTTTTTCCCGTTGATGCTGGATTTGGTGTCCCGGGGGATGCTGACACCGTATACATAGCCGTTTGGCACGTCCACGGCCACCAGGATGTTTGTGTCCGTGCCGCCGTTGTCGTCGTCCCGGCCGGAGAGCAGGATGGTCCAGAACTGGGGCTTGCGCTCGTAGTGGGAGCGGAGGGCCTCCGCCTCCTCGTCGGAGAGGCCGTCCGAGACGGCGGGGGTGTTTACCCGCTGGATCATGACGGAGTCCCCGGCTTTCTGGTCCGGGGCCCGGAAGTAAACCCGGACCACGGCGTAGCACAGCCCGATGAGGATGAACAGCAGCAGCAGGGTCACAAGCCAGGGGCTGCGCTTCCGGCGGCGAAGTCTGGATGCCATGGGAAACCTCCTGTGCGCCCACCGCATGGGCGCGTATCATCAAAAGTAAGCGCGGGAAAAGGCCCGTCCAAAGGCGGAACGGGGATGTTTGCTTCATTATAAAGCGGTCCCCGGAAAAAGACAAGAGAAAAAATAGCGGCATCGCCGCTATTTTTTCTGCCGGAATCTCGTGGTTTCTGTCATTTCTTACAAGGGATTTAAAATATTTTCAGAAAGTTTACAACTTAGACAAATTCTCGCCATCCTTTTCCGGCTCCGCCGTGTTTTCCGCCGCCGGGGGAGCCGCCGCCAGCTGTTCCAGCAGGACCTTGATGTCCGCCAGAAGCTGGTTCTGGTAGGACAGGGCGCAGCGGATATAATGC
>NZ_CAJMXG010000024.1:0-22011 GCF_905219725.1 Oscillibacter sp. CU971 | reverse complement strand
CCCTCACCACATTGCAGCGGTAATCCGTGGTCCGGTAGTCCCCGGACCAGACGATTTCCGTCCCCGGAACGGGGGTATAGGCCTCACTGCCGTGGGTATGTAAAATCAATNCCTGGGGTCCCTNCTCTCCCAGAGCCGCCGCGAAGGGCGNCTGCAGCTCGGNAACAGACAGGGCGTGCTCTGTGGAATTGCTGACGTACACCCGCCCGCAGACGGTGTAGCCGCTGGGGTCCGTGGGAATCAGCGTCTTGGCGGGGACGCCGTTGTCCGCCGCAATGGGGGCCNCCGGCTCCACCGGAGTCTCCNCCACCGGCATCACAATGGGGGCCTGCGTCTCCCCGTCCTCCTCCGGCTGCTCCTGCCGTTCCAGGGCCTGGAGCTCCGCCACGTCCCCCCGCGCCGACAGCAGCAGGGAGGACTCCCCGATGGTCAGCGCCGCCGCCGGGGACAGGCCGTCTCCGGTCCCCAAATCCCCCAGCTCCCAGCGCAGCGCCCGCTCCGGCAAAGCCGCCGCCAGGGCCGAGACCGCCGCCGCCGCGGTGTCGCTTCCGGCGGTGACAGCGGCAATCCACAGCGTTCCCGCCGCCAGAAGGGCCGCCTCCAGCCGCCGGAGGGCGCTCCGCAGAGATTTCTTTTGTTTCATATCCGCTCACCTCTGGGACAACCTATGTCCGTCGGGCGGGAAATATGTCAGTCTTGCAATCCCGCTCCATTCAGTATATACTTGGAAACGAATAACAGCCTTTGCAAAACCCCGATTCCACAAAAGGAGCTGAACCGAGTNACCAGAACGCAACTCGCCGGCGGCGTGTTTCTCACGCATCTCCCGGCGAAGAAATTCAAAACAAACCTTCTCTCCGCCCAATTCGTGGTCCCCCTGCGGTGGGAGACCGCCTCCGCCAACGCGCTGATCGCCGCCATCCTCCGCCGGGGCACCGCCTCCTGCCCGGACATGGGGGCCCTTGCCGCACGCCTGGACCAGCTCTATGGCGCCCGGATCGACTACACCGTCCGCAAAAAAGGCGAGGCCCAGTGCGTGGGCTTCGTGGCCAGCCTCATCGACGACTGCTTCGCCCCCGGCAGCGAGCGCCTGCTGGAGCCCGCCGCCGCCCTGCTGGGAGAGCTTATCTGCCGGCCCGTCACCCGGGACGGCCTCTTCCTGGAGGAATACTTCGAGAGCGAGAAAACCAACCTTATCGACGCCATCCGCAGCATTTTGAACGACAAGCGGTCTTACGCCGACAGCCGCCTCCTCCAGGAGATGTGTACCGGCGAGCCTTACGGCGTGCCCCGCCTCGGCAACGAGCAGATCACCGCCGCCCTCCATCCCCAGCTGCTTTTTGACGCCTACCGGGACCTCATCTCCACCTCCCGGCTGGAAATCTTCTACAGCGGCAGCGCCGAGCGCTCCCGGGTGGANGACGCCCTTCGCGCCGCCCTGGAGGACCTGCCCCGGAAGAACCTTGTGCCCCTGCCGGAGCTTGCTCCCCACGCCCTCCCCGAAGAGCCCCGCTTCATCACCGAGCGGCTGGATGTCACCCAGGGCAAGCTGGGCATGGGCTTTTCCTGCGGCAGCGATGACGCCGCCGCCCTGCTGCTGGGCAACACCCTCTTTGGCGGCAGCAGCAACTCCAAGCTTTTTTTGAACGTCCGGGAAAAGCTGTCCCTCTGCTATTACGCCTCCTCCCTCTTCCACCGGCAAAAGGGCCTCATCACCGTCTCCTCCGGCATAGAGTTCGAAAACTATCAAAAGGCCTGCGGCGAGATACTCACCCAGCTGGAGGCCGTCCAAACGGGCAAGCTGGAGGCCTGGGAGCTGGAGGCCGCACGGAGCACCCTGCTCAACGCCTACGCCTCCATGGGAGACTCCCAGGGGAAGCTGGAAAACTTCTTCCTGGGCCAGGCCGCCACCGGCCGGAACGAGACCCCGGAAATGCNGGCGGAGCAGATTCGCGCCGTCGCCCCGGAGCGCATTTTTGAAGCCATGAGCACGGTGAAGCTGGACACCGTATACTTCCTTCAGGGAAAGGAGGCGGAGGCATGAAGCCCGTCCACTATGAACGCCTGGGCGAGACCATCTACCGGGAANCCCTGNCCAACGGCCTGNAAANCTGCGTGATTCCCAAGCCGGACCACGCCAAGAAATACGCCTTTTTCGCCACCCGCTACGGCGGCATGGACATTCGCTTCCAGCTGAACGGCCGTTGGCTGGACACCCCCGCCGGCATCGCCCACTACCTGGAACACAAGATGTTCGACACCAAGGAGGGCAACGCCCTCCAGAGATTANCCAAAAACGGCGCGGAGCCCAACGCCTTTACCTCCAACGCCATGACCGGCTACTACTTCGATTCCACCAGCCACTTTGACGAAAACCTGGAGATCCTCCTGTCCTTTGTCTCCGTTCCCTACTTCACCGGCGAGAGCGTCGCCAAGGAGCAGGGCATCATCGCCCAGGAGATCCGCATGATCGAGGACAACCCCGACTGGCAGATCTACGCCCGGATGCTCCGGGCCCTCTACAGCGTCTCCACCGCCCGGACCTCCATCGCGGGCACGGTGGAAAGCATCTCCCGCATTACGGCGGAAACCCTTTACGACTGCCACAAGGCCTTCTACACCCCCTCCAATATGATNTTGACGGTGGTGGGAAACGTGGACCCCGTGAAGGTGTCGGACCTTGCCCGCCGGATTCTGCCCAAAGAGGGCGGCCCCGTGATTCCCAGGGACTACGGCAGCGAGCCCGAGGCCGTGGGAGCCAAGGAAGCCCGCATGGCCATGGAGGTCTCCAGCCCCCAGTTCCTGGCGGGCTGGAAATGCCGCCCCGTCCCGGAGGGGGAGGAGCGCCTCCGCCGCCTGATCCTGGGCAGCTTGGCCTGCGACCTNCTCTTCGGCGAGTCCAGCCCCCTGTACCAGCGGCTTTACAGCCAGGGGCTCGTCAATTCCAGCTTCGGCGGAGACTTCGAGCAGATGCCCGGCGTGGCTTTTCTCTACGCCGGAGGCGAGAGCAAGGAGCCCCAAACCGTAGCCAATGAGCTCCAGAAAGAGGCGGACCGCCTGATTCGGGAGGGCTTCGACGAGGACTACTTCCAGCGGGCCCTCCGATCCAGCTTCGGCTCCAGCCTCCGGGGGCTGAACTCCTTTGAGAACATCGCCGTTTCCCTTACCGAGGGCTGCTTCGGCGGCTTCGACCCCTTCCGCTTCCCCCAGATCTTCGACGCCGTCACCCAGGAGGACATACTGAATTTCCTCCGGGACAACATGACGGCGGACCGGGCGGTTCTCAGCGAGATCGTCCCCAAGGAGGCCTGATATGTCCGCTCCTGAACTGACCGCGCTGAAAACCATGCCCATCAGCTTCCCCGGCCTCTTCGGGGATTGGGAATTCAATCCGGACCCCATCGCCATCCATGTGGGCCACGGCGTCTACTGGTACGGTATCATCCTGGCCCTGGGCTTCCTGGCGGGGCTGCTGCTGTGCATGCGGCAGGCCAAGCGCTACGGCCTGACGGAGGACCATGTGCTGGACTTCGTGCTCTGGGCGGTGCCCTGCTGCATCCTGGGCTCCCGGATCTATTACGTCCTTTTCTACCTGGACCTCTACCGGGACGACTCCGGCGCTTTGGACTGGAGCCGGGCCGTCGCCATCTGGGACGGCGGCATCGCCATTTACGGCACCGTCATCGCCGGGGCCCTGGTGGCCTTCCTCTGCACCCNATTTAAAAAGATTCCCTTCGGCGCCATGGCGGACCTTGCGGTGATGGGCCTGCTCCTGGCCCAGATCATCGGCCGCTGGGCCAATTTCATCAACCGGGAGGCCTTCGGGGGCCTGACGGATNTGCCCTGNCNGATGCGGGTGTGGACCAGCGCCTACCAATACNTGGNGGTCCATCNCACCTTCTTCTACGAGAGCCTTTGGAACCTCATCGGCCTGCTTCTCATTCTCTTCGTAGTCTCCAAGGGCCGCCGGTTCGACGGGGAGAACACCTGGTTCTATTTTCTCTGGTACGGCCTGGGCCGGGCCTGGATCGAAGGGCTGCGGACGGACAGCCTCTACCTCTTCGACTGGACCCTCTTTGGCCAGCCCATTCGGGTCTCCCAGGCCCTGAGNGCCGTCATGGTACTCGTTTCCATTCTGGCGCTGTTTTATGAGATCAAGATGAAGCGGCACGTCCCCGCGGATCTGTTGGTGNACCGCCGGNCCGCCGAGGCCGCCGCCCAGGCGGAGGAGGCCTCCCGGGAGGCGGAAGGAGGCGGCGATGGCGGTCCGGCTTGACGGCGCGGCCCTGGCCGCCAAATTGNAAAGCCGGATTCGGGCGGAAGCCGCCGCCCTAGTCTGTCCCCCCATGCTGGCGGTGGTCCTGGCGGGAGAGGACCCGGCGTCTCAAATTTACGTCCGGGGCAAGGAGCGGGACTGCGCCGAGTGCGGCATCCGCACCCGGACCCACCGCCTCCCGGCCGGCGTCTCGCAAAAGGAGCTGCTGGCCCTTGTGGACTCCCTGAACCGGGACGAAGACGTGGACGGCGTCCTGGTCCAGCTCCCCCTGCCGGAGGGCCTGGACCCCCGGCCCGTTCTCCACGCCCTCTCCCCGGAGAAGGACGTGGACTGCTTCCACCCCTTAAACACCGGCCTTTTGGCCCTGGGGGAGCCCCGCTTCCTGCCCTGCACCCCCGCCGGGGTGCTGGAGCTTCTGGACGCCTATGACGTCCCCATTCCGGGGCGCCTGTGCGTGATTCTCGGGCGGAGCCATTTGGTGGGCCGTCCCCTGGCCCAGCTTCTCACCGCCCGGGACGGCACCGTTATCCTCTGTCANTCCAAGACAAGGGACCTCCCCNCCCTCACCCGCCGGGCGGACGTCCTGATCGCCGCCGCAGGCCGTCCGGGCCTTGTGACGGCGGACATGGTGAAGCCCGGTGCGGCGGTCGTCGACGTGGCCATGAACCGCCGGGCGGACGGAAAGCTCACCGGAGACGTGGATTTCCCGGCGGTAGAGCCCGTCGCGGGCTTCCNCACCCCGGTCCCCGGCGGCGTGGGCCCCATGACCCGGGCCTGCCTTTTGCAAAACGTCCTCCGGGCCGCCCGGCTCCGCCAGGGGGCGGAGCGCTGAAGNCCCGCTGAAATACCAGTCGCTTTCGCTGAAAGCGGCTGGTGTTTTTTGTCATACCTTCCAATTTATTCCGTCCTGGCGTCAGGGAATATTGACATTTTCGACCGCTCTGGTATAATTAACAGAAAATGTAGAATATGATAAAGTGGCTGGGCTTGTACACGCCGTACGGCCTTTTCCTTCCATTCATGCAATCGAGGTGGTTTTTTGCTGGTTACAAGAGAGATGGATTACGCCCTGCGCATCCTCCGGGCCCTGCACCGGGAGGGGCAGCTCTCCGCCGCCGCCGTGGCCCGGCAGGAGAATATGCAAAAAGCCATCACGTTGAAGCTGCTGNACCGTCTCCTGGCCGCCGGCATTGTGGAAAGCCGCCGGGGCGTCAGCGGGGGCTATTTCCTCAAGCGCCCCTGCGAGGAGCTGAGCATTTACGACGTCTTCCAGTCCATCGGCGAGCCGCCCCTTTTGAACCGCTGCCAGCGGGAGGGGTACCAGTGCGAAAACTTCCCCAGTGGCGGCTGCGGCGTCTGCCGGGAGCTCAGCCGCATCCAGGAGGCCCTGGACCGGGAGCTTCAGCGCATGCCGCTGAGTGATATTTTCTAGCGTATCCAGGTTTTATCCGTCTCAATATGCCACAACTGACCATTACGGGAAAAGGAGGCACCCAACATGCTGTATCAAACCACGCAGGCCCATGAGGACCTCCGGGCGAAAGTCCGGGAANTCGCGGAGGCCGAGATCAAGCCCATTGCCTTTATGCTGGACAAGGAGAACCGCTTCCCTGCCGAGGCGGTGAAAAAGATGGGAGAACTGGGCCTGATGGGCCTGCCCTACGGCACGGAGTACGAGGGCGCGGGGTCCGACGCCCTGAGNTATGCCATCGCCGTGGAGGAGCTGGCCCGGGTGGACGGCGGCTCGGGAGTCATTCTCTCCGCCCACACCTCCCTGGGCACCTATCCCATTGCCGCCTTCGGCAATGAGGAGCAGAAGAAGAAATACCTCCCGGATCTGTGCAGTGGCCGGAAAATCGGCGCCTTCGGCCTGACGGAGCCCAACGCCGGGTCCGACGCCGGCGGCACCGAGACCACCGCCGAGGACNTGGGGGACCACTACCTCCTAAACGGCGAGAAAATCTTCATCACCAACGGCGGAGAGGCCAGCACCTATGTTGTCTTCGCCGTCACCACCCCCGGCATCGGCACCCGGGGCATCAGCGCCTTTATCGTGGAAAAGGGCTGGGAGGGCTTCACCTTCGAGGAGCACTATGACAAAATGGGCATCCGCTCCTNCGCCACCTGCCAGCTGCACTTCAACAACGTCAAGGTCCCCAAGGAAAACCTCCTGGGCAAGGAGGGACAGGGCTTCAAGATCGCCATGTCCACCCTGGACGGCGGGCGCATCGGCATCGCGGCCCAGGCCCTGGGCATCGCCCAGGGGGCCTATGAGGCGGCGGTGGAGTATTCCAAGGAGCGCATCCAGTTTGGAAAGCCCATCTGCCAGCAGCAGAATATCGCCTTCAAAATCGCCGACATGGCCACNAAGCTCCGCTGCGCCCGCTTCCTGGTCTACAGCGCCGCCGAGCTGAAGCAGGCCCATGTGCCCTACGGCATGGAGTCCGNNATGGCGAAGCAGTACGCCTCCGACATCGCCCTGGAGGTCACCAACGACGCCCTCCAGATCTTCGGCGGCTGCGGCTACCTCAAGGGCATGGAAGTGGAACGGTTCTACCGGGACGCCAAGATCACCACCATCTATGAGGGCACCAACGAAATCCAGCGGGTCGTCATCGCCTCCCACATTCTGNGCNAGGCCGCCNAGGAGGCCTCCTCCGCTCCCGCCCAGCAGCGCGGCCCGGAGACCGGCGCGCGGAAGCGCCAGATCTGGAAGGACGGCTCCGCCCAGGAGAAGGTGGAGGCCCTGGTTGCCAGCCTCAAGAAGGACGGGCACGACTTCACCGTGGGCATTCCCATGGACACCCCCATCACCCAGGCGGAGCGGGTGGTTTCCGCCGGGCAGGGCATCGGCGAGAAGAAAAACATGAAGCTCATCGAGGACCTGGCCAAAGCCGCCGGGGCCGCCGTGGGCTCCAGCCGCCCCGTGGCGGAGACGCTGAAATACGTGCCCCTGAACCGCTATGTGGGCATGTCCGGCCAGAAGTTCAAGGGGAACCTCTACATTGCCTGCGGCATCTCCGGCGCGATTCAGCACCTGAAGGGCATCAAGGACGCCTCCTGCATTGTGGCCATCAATAAAAATCCCAACGCGAAAATCTTCAAAAACTGCGACTACGGCATCGTGGGGGATGTCATGGAAATTCTGCCCCTGCTCACCGCCGCCCTGGACACCGGGGAGAAGCAGCCCGCGCCGCCCATGGTGAAGATGAAGCGGATGGTGCCCAAGAAGGTCACCCCGCCCCGGAAGCTCTATATCTGCAACGGCTGCGGCCACGAGTACGACGTGCTTGTCGGGGACCCCGAAAACGAGGTCAAGCCCGGCACCGCCTTCAAGGACCTGCCGGAAGGCTGGACCTGCCCCCACTGCGGCGAGGGCGTGGACGCGTTCATCGAGATCGAAGTTTAACGGCCCCGGACTTAAAATANGGAGGCAGATCTATGTANAACTACCGTCAAGTCACCNACGATCTCTACTGGGTAGGCGCGGACGAGCACCGCCTGGCCCTCTTTGAGAATATCCATCCCCTGTACCACGGCGTCAGCTACAACGCCTATGTGCTTCTGGACGAGAAGACCGTCCTCTTCGACACCGCCGACTGGGCGGTTGGCCGCCAGTTCATCACCAACGTCAAGGCCGTCCTGGCGGGCCGTCCCCTGGACTATCTGGTCATCAACCACGTAGAGCCGGATCACGCCGCCTCCATTGAGGAAATCCTCCTCCGCTGGCCCAAGGTGAAAATCATCACCACCCCCAAGGCGGTGACGCTCCTCAACCAGTTCGGCTTCGCCCTGGACCCCAACCAGATCGACGAGGTAAAAGAGGGGGACANCCGNTGCTTCGGCAAGCACACCATCGCCTTTGTCTACGCCCCCATGGTCCACTGGCCGGAGGCCATGGTCTCCTTCGACACCACCAACGGCGTCCTCTNNTCCGCCGACNCTTTCGGCTCCTTCCGCTCCCTGGACGGGAAGCTGTTCGCCGACGAGGTGGACTTCGACCGGGAGTGGATTGACGACGCCCGGCGCTACTACACCAACATCGTGGGCAAGTACGGCCCCCAGGTGGTGGCCCTTTTGAACAAGGCGGCGACCATTGTGGGACTGGACAACATCAAGATGCTCTGCCCCCTTCACGGCCCCATCTGGCGGAAGGACCTGGGCTATATCATCGACAAATACACCCACTGGGCCACCTACGAGCCGGAGGAAAAGGGCGTCATGATCGTCTACGCCTCCATGTACGGCAACACCGAGGCTGCCGCCGAGGTGCTGGCCGCCAAGCTGACGGCCCGGGGCGTGACGAACACCCGGCTTTACGATGTCTCCAGCACCCATGTGAGCTATCTGATNTCGGATCTATTCAAGTANAGCCATCTGGTGCTGGCTTCCGTCACCTATAATCTNNGCATCTTCCCGCCGATGCACAATTTCCTGATGGACATGAAGGCGCTGAACCTCCAGAAGCGCACGGTGGCCATCATGGGCAGCGGCTCCTGGGCTCCCCGGTCCGGGGCGCTGATGCGGGAGGAGATCGAGCAGCTCAAGCACATGGAGATTCTGGACGACGAGATGACCGTCACGTCCTCTCTCCAGCCCCAGAACGAGTCGGAGATCGACGCGCTGGCCGACGCCATCGCCGCNTCCGTACTCAAATAATTTGCTTCTCCGTCCGTTCCNGATNCGAAAGTCCGTGAGGATCTTCCAACACGCAGCGGGGGACAGTGAAGACAAGGGCCAGCCTCTCCACCAGGCTGGCCCTTGGTTTGTCTTGAGACAAACCAAGGGCCAACGATTTGGAGCAAGCTCCAAATCGGCCGCTGCGGCGGGTTTATTCAAAACGAGAGGGACCCCTGATGGGTCCCTCTCGCAGCTCTCCTCCTTTCCGATCCGGCAAACCCGCCGTCATGGCTGATATCCCCCTGCCGCCAGGCAGGCCGACAGGGACCAGCTTCGNCNACCGGCGCAATCCCATTGCGCCTCCCGGCATCTGCCCCGCAGGGCCTCCGCCAGAGTTTCCCCCTGCCTCCAATGCGGATCTCCGGTATAGCCGGAAACCAACTTCTCCCCGTCCAGCCGCTCCAGCTGGGAAATGGTATCGTAGGACAAGCCGTACAGAAGGTACCGTACGCTCACCACCGGACTCTCCCCACTCAAATAGCGGTCTACTTGGTTTTTCGCCACCAGATAGTCCACCGGCACGCAGTTGATAACCAGCCACCCCGCCAGGGCAANGGGAAAGGCCCACTTGCAAAACCGGAAATCCGGCCTCAGAGCCTTCCACAGCCCCATCAGCAGGAACAGGGCCATCATGATCATGCCCCAATAGGTCATACAGCGCTTGAAGCTCAGGCCGTAGGCGGAGACGTACAGCGTCATCTTCCAGGCCGCCGAGGCCAGCAGGATCAAGCTCTCCCCCGCCAGCAGCCCGCACAGCTGCCGCAGGGCCCTCCAGGACCGCCCCTCCCGCCGGGAGAGGCACAGGGACGCCAGCGTCAGGCTCAGGTTCAGCACCGTCACGCCCACCATCTGGAAAAAACCGCTCCGGGCCCATTCGGCGTAGCTGACCCCCAGGCTCTCCACGTACTCCGGCCCGCCGAAAAGCCCGGCGGACTGGACCGCCAGGAAGGCCAGGTACAATCCATCCACCGCCGCCAGGGCCAGCACGAAGCCCAGGGCGTCCACCCGGAAGCCCTTCTTCTCCTCCGCCGGGCACAGCCGTTTGGGATGGGCCATGGCGTAGAGCAGGCTGAAGACAAAAGGCGTGAACGCCAGAGCCCAGAACAGCCGCTGGAACAGGTCCCCGAAATGGAGCATCCGGAATTGAAAATTCCAGTTCAGCCGCTCCANCGACGCGGCAAACAGGGCGTCCGCCGAGACCAGCACCGGGATCAGGAAGGACACCAGGGCCACCGCCCCGCAGAGCCCCAGGACAACGGCCAGCGTCCGGCCGTCCCGCTTTTCCGTCTTCCGCCCCTCGGGAACCGCCGCCNCGAAACAGGCCCACAAATTCCCGAACAGGCCCTGGAAAAACAGCCTGCACCGCTCCGGCGGCATCCTGGGGTCCCACCAGGGGCGGCTCCCCAGGCCGGACACGGCGTGAAGGGGGACCAGGGCCGCCAGCGCCAGGAAATTCCACCAGCGGAAAAGAGGGTTCGAGGTCAGGGCGAACGTGGACGCCAGGGCCAGATTCACCCCCATCAGCACCCGGCTTTCCCTGCGGCGGAACAGCTCCTCCCGCCCCACGGCCAGCGCCAGNAGGAGATACCNGGCAAAGACCGTCACGGTATTCCCCATGCCCCAGGGCCAGTTCAGCGCGTCCGCCAGGAGAAGACAGAATCCCAGGGTCAGCAGAAGATTCCGCCGGTACCGGGCCATGGATTCCTCCGGCAATTTCCGTTTTTGGGCGCACACAAGGGACCCTTCCGACGGAAGGGCGTTTTTCAGCTCATCCATATGAAATTCTCCTATCCGCCTGTCCGCCTCAAGCGGACAGTTTTCCTTTATTCCGCGCCGCCGGTTTCATCCGGGACGTACTCCAAAATGTCCCCCGGCTGGCAGTCCAGGGCGGCGCAGACCGCCTCCAGGGTGGAGAAGCGGACCGCCTTGGCCTTGTTGTTTTTCAATACCGACAGGTTCGCGAGCGTAATGTCCACCTTCTCCGAGAGCTGGGAGAGGCTCATTTTCCGCCTCGCCATCATGACGTCCAGATTCACAACGATCATGGCCCCACCTCAAATCGTCAGGTCGTTCTCCGCCTTCAGCTCCGCCGCCTGGCGGAAGAGGGCGGACATGACCAGGCACAACAGCCCTCCCATGGCGAACATAGGCACGAAGAGGGCGTTGTAGCTGGCCAGGGGAAGCGGCGAGCGATAGTAACACACGNTGAAAATCACCCGTGCCAAGGCCGCCCCGGCAATGAGGANGCACGCCCNCGCCGCNNGCCGAAGGCCGACGGCGTTCGACGCCGCGAAGGGCTCCCCCCGGAGGATGGTTTGCAGCACCCGCCGGGCCTGCCAGAGGATGACGGCGGTGCAGCAGCCGGAGAAGAGGAGGAACAGGGTCAGAACCTGCTCATAAGCAATATTCTCCCTCAAAATCATGTTGGGCCACATGAGGAGCATGACAACCAGAGGATTGACCGGGTCCTGCGGGTCATGCCATATGTCCAGGAGCTCAAACAGATTTCCCTTCAAGGCCACGAAAGTGGGAACCAAAAACAAAGCGATCAAATTGCAGGCCAACGTAACCAACACCAGGACATAGAGCACCCTGGCGATTTTCCGCACCGGGATTTTTTCCATCGTCCTTCCCCCTCTCAAAGCGGCCTTGTGATGAACTCCATCATCACCGCCATCCCCGCCGCCAAAAGCGCAAACGCCCCGGCGCCGGAGAAAATTTTCAGCTTATTCCCCTGCCGGAATCCGCTCACCGCCATCACGCCGCCCCAGATGGCCAGCGCCAGCGCGGCTGGAAGCAAAATCATCGTCAATCCCATGGCAAACCGCCTCCTTTTTCTGGTATCCTACCATGGACCCAGTTGATTGTCAATAAGAATTTATCGTTTTTCAATAAAAATAAATTGATAGACAGTAAAACGGCAAGGGAAGGAACCCCTTAGTGGGGCCTGACCCCCTGGTCAGGCCATTCCCCCGGAACCTCCACCTCTCAGGAAAACAGGAAAGCGGGCCGTCCGAAAGGACGGCCCGCTTTCCTGTATGGTATAGAGAAAGGAGAGGGAAAATGGTGGGGTCAGCAAGCGTTTTCCGCTTGTTGGGTTTATCATAGCGGCAGGTCCCTCAATTGTCAACGGCTTTTCTTCAAGCTTCACACTTTGTTTACATCCGACAAATTTTGTTCCCTGATATTTACAAAACGTTCAAAAAATATCCAGATTTCACCCTTGACAGAGCCGTTAGGTTGTGCTAATATTTAGCACGCTAATATTTAGCGCACTAACGACCTTGTCCCTCCGGGGAGAAGAATGAGGAGCTGATTGCATGAACAACTGCGTCAGGGGCCTGGGCCCCGCCCTGGGCTGGGCGGCCAAGCTGTCCAAGGCCAATATGGACGCCCGGGTCTCCCGGTACGACGTAACCCCGGCCCAGACCCATGTACTCCTCTACCTCCAGCAGCACGGCGGACGGGTCCCGCAGCACGAGCTGGCGGAGTTCCTCCGGGTGAAGCCCTCCACCGTCAACGGCGTGCTGGACCGGATGGAGGAAAAGGGCCTGGTCCGCCGCTCCGTCAGCGGCAGCGACGCCCGCCGCCGCCTCATCACCCTGACGGAGAAGGGCGCGGAGCAGCAGGCCCTCTTCCAGCAGAGCTTTCTCGNTGTGGAAGCGGCCATGGTCCGGGGCTTTACCCAGGAGGAGCGGGAAACCCTGTGCGCCCTTTTGGACCGCGTGATTCAAAATCTCAAGGAGGAATCCGAGACATGACGAAACAACTCTGGCCCCACGCCCGGCCCTACGCCCCGTGGATTCTGGCGGGTGTGGCGTGCAGCGCCATGGAGGCCGTCTTCGAGCTTCTGATCCCCCTGGTGATGAGCGACATCGTGGACGTGGGCATCGCGAACGCCGACCAGTCCTACATTTTGCGCAAGGGCGGGCTGATGGTGGCCCTGGCGGTGGCCTCCCTGTGCTTCGGCCTGGGGGCGGCGGTGACGTCCTCCGTGGCGGGCATGGGCTTTGGGGCGAACCTCCGCCGGGCGGAGTTCGACCACATCCAGACCTTCGCCTTTTCCAACATCGAGCGTTTTTCCACCGCCTCCCTGGTGACCCGGCTGACCAACGACGTGCACAACCTCCAGATGTCCCTGATGATGTCCATGCGCCTGATGGTCCGGGCCCCGGTAATGCTGGTGGCCGCCCTGTTCTTCTCCATCCGCATCAGCTACCGGCTCAGCAGCGTTTTCCTGGCGGCGCTGCCCCTGCTGGCGGTGGTGGTGGTCATCCTGCTGGCAGCGACAGGGCCCCTGTTCCGCTCCCTCCAGGAGAAGACCGACGCGCTGAACCTGGTGGTCCAGGAGAACCTGGNTGGCGTCCGGGTGGTAAAGTCCTTCGTCCGGGAGGACCGGGAGCGGGAGAAGTTCGCGGAGCGCAACGACGATTTGAAAAACACCTCCCTCCGGGCCTTCGGCCGGGTGGTCGTCAACATGCCCTTGATGATGCTGATTATCTACGGGACCATCATCGCCGTCATGTGGTTCGGCGGTCAGATGGTCTACGCCGGTTCCCTGGAGGCCGGAAAGCTCATCACCTACTTCACCTACATCACCCAGATCATGATGTCCCTCATGATGGTTTCCATGATCTTCATGATGCTGACCCGCACCGCGGCCTGCGCCAAGCGGGTGGCGGAGGTGCTGGGCGAGGTCCCCGCCATCACCGGCGAGGGGGCCGATAAAAACGCCGACCCCGCCGACGGCTCCATTGATTTCGACCATGTGTATTTCAAATACAGCGCCGAGAGCTCCGAGTGGATTCTGGAGGACGTCAGCCTCCACATCCCCTCCGGGAAGACCGTGGGCATCCTGGGGGGCACCGGCAGCGGCAAGACCTCTCTGGTCTCCCTGATCCCCCGGCTCTACGAGGCCGACAAGGGCTCCGTGCGGGTTGGCGGGAGGCCCGTGGCCGCCTATACCATGGAGCGCCTCCGGGAGTCCGTCAGCATGGTGCTGCAAAAAAANACCCTGTTTACCGGCACCATCCGGGAAAACCTTCTCTGGGGCAGCCCCCAGGCCACGGAGGAAGAGCTTTGGGCCGCCTGCCGGGCCGCCTGTGCCGACGAGTTCCTGGAGCGGATGCCCGGCGGCCTGGACACGGACCTGGGCCAGGGGGGCGTGAACGTCTCCGGCGGGCAGAAGCAGCGGCTTTGCATCGCCCGGGCGATTTTGAAGAAGCCCAAGGTTTTAATCCTGGACGACTCCACCTGCGCCGTGGACACCGCCACGGACGCGAAGATCCGGGCGGCCTTCGCCCATGAGCTGAAGGACGCGACATAACTCATCATNGCCCNGCGGGTGGCNTCCGTCCGGGAGGCGGACCTGATTCTGGTGATGGACGGCGGGCGCATCATCGCCCAGGGGACCCATGAGGTACTGATGGAGCGCTGCGGCATCTATCGGGAAGTNTATCAGTCCCAGCAGGAAGGAGGGAGCCTCGATGGCTAAGCACGGACCCGGCCCTCATGGCCCCGGCGGTCCCGGAGGCGGTTTCCGCAAGCCCAAGAACATCCGGAGCACCCTGGGGAAGCTCATGCGGTATCTCGGCCGCTATAAGCTCCACCTGGCCCTGGTAGCGGCGCTGCTGGTGGTGAGCTCCGCCTGCACCGTGGGCGGCTCCTATCTCATCCGCCCCCTCATCAACGACTATATTCTGCCCGGCGACTTTCCGGGCCTTGCCAGGATGCTGGCCATCATGGCCCTGGTGTATGTGCTGGGCGCGGTGTGCTCCTATGGTTACAGCCGCATCATGGTTCAGATTGCCCAAACCACCATGGCCAACATCCGGGCGGACCTGTTCAGCCGGATGCAGGATTTGCCCTTGAANTTCTTCGACACCCACACCCACGGCGAGCTGATGAGCCGCTACACCAACGACATCGAAACCGTTTCCGAGGCTCTGAACAACAGCTTTGGAAGTCTCATCTCCTGCACGCTGACCTTTACCGGCACCATCGTCATGATGCTGGTCTTGAGCCCCGCGCTGACCCTCGTCACCTTCGCCACCCTGGCGGTGATGCTGGGGGTGGTTAAGACCATCGGGTCCCGCTCCCGCCGTTACTTTGCCGGCCAGCAGAAGGCCCTGGGGGAGGTCAACGGCTATATCGAGGAGATGATTGAGGGCCAAAAGGTCATCAAGGTCTTCAACNANGAGCCGGAGGCCCNNGCGGGCTTCCANNGGCGCAACGAGGCCTACNGGGNCGCGGCCACCCGGGCCCAGATCTTCTCCGGCATGATGATGCCCGCCATGGGGAACCTGAACTATATCAACTACGCCGTCACCTGCTGCGTGGGGGGCCTTCTGGCCATCCGGAACGGCGACCTGGGGGGCCTGGCGGCCTTCCTCCAGTACTCCCGCCAGGTGGGCCAACCCATCACCCAGATATCCCAGCAGGTAAACACCATCCTCTCCGCCGTGGCCGGTGCGGAGCGCATCTTTGAAATCATGGAAACCCCCACCGANACCGACGAGGGCAAGGTCCGCCTGGTCCGGGCGGCGGAGGACGAGGCCGGGACCCTTACCCGGGTTCACCGNGACACCAACGCCTGGGCCTGGCTGAAGCCCGACGGCACCCTGGTCCCCCTTCCGGGAGACGTGCGGTTCGACCATGTGGTCTTCGGCTACGACGAGGGGAGGACCATCCTCCACGACGTGTCCCTTTTTGCCAAGCCGGGACAGAAGATTGCCTTTGTGGGCTCCACCGGCGCGGGAAAAACCACCATCACCAGCCTCATTAACCGCTTCTACGAAATCCAGGGCGGAACCATCACCTATGACGGCATCGACATCCGGGACATCGCCAAGGAANCCCTGCGGCGCTCCCTGGGCGTGGTGCTCCAGGACACCCACCTCTTCACCGGCACCGTGGCGGACAACATCCGCTACGGGCGGCTGGAGGCCACGGACCAGGAGGTGGAGGCCGCGGCGAAGCTGGCGGGGGCCGACGGCTTCATCCGCCATCTGCCCCAGGGCTACCGGACCGTGCTTTCCGGCGGCGGAAGCGGCCTCAGCCAGGGGGAGCGGCAGCTTTTGAACATCGCCCGGGCGGCCTGCGCCAATCCCCCGGTGCTGATTCTGGACGAGGCCACCAGCTCNATCGACACCCGGACGGAAAAACTGATTGAAAAGGGCATGGACCGCCTCNTGGCGGGCCGGACGGTGTTTGTCATCGCCCACCGGCTTTCCNCCGTCCGCAANGCCAGGGCCATCATGGTCCTGGAGCAGGGGGAGATCATCGAGCGGGGCGACCATGATGACCTCCTGGCCCAGAAGGGGCGGTACTACCAGCTCTATACGGGCCTGGCAGAGCTGGCGTAGGGCTTTGCCCCAAAACGCCCTGGTTTTGGCATTGACAAAACCAGGGCGAATCCGTATAATGAACATAGAAGGACGCCGCTGCAAAACGGTCAGTCCGGTTCAGCCAACTAGTTCACAGTTGACCGCTCGGGGGCAGACCGGGCGGTCAACACGCTTTTGTGGTAAGTAGCAGCGATNCCATGGNGAAAAATACCATGAACCGCAGCACAGCAAAAAGCCGTTTTTTCCACATCCACGCCACCTCCCCCCATGTTGGATTTGCGCAGGGGTGCAAACGGTGGACTGACCGCTTCCATGCAGCAGCGTCCTTCTGCCGCCATCCTACCATACCGTCCAGCGCCTGTCAATTTCCGCCGCCCGCTTGGGCGGCTTTTTGCCGCTTTTTCCCCGGGCCCCTTGACAATATCGATGTTCGATATTATACTGTACCTAGTAATAACGATATTCGATATTAGGAGGTGCGCCGTGGCGAGAGAGAAGTTTCAAACCCTGACGGAGCCGATGTTCTACATCCTCCTCACCCTCCGGGAGGAGTGCTGCGGCACGGACATCATGGCCCGGGTGTCCGCCCTGACCCGCGGGCGGNTGGACCTGGGGCCCGGCACCCTGTACAACCTCCTGGACAGCTTCCAGCAGGCGGGGATGATCCGGGAAACCAGCGTGTCGGGCCGGAAGCGGAGCTACCTGATTACGGACAAGGGCCGGGAGACCCTGTCGGCGGAATACCTCCGCCTGCTGGCGCTNACCGAGGATTATAAGACCTGCGCGGGAGAGGAGGACCTAAAATGAAAAATGTGACCNATCGCTGGAACACGTTTCAGCTCTATGACTACCGGGGCGTGGAGGAACACCTCTCCGCCATGGCCGCCCAGGGCTGGCGGCTGGAAAAGGCGGGAGTCACCTTCTGGAAGTACCGCCGGGCCGAGCCCGCGAGCCTCCGCTATGCCGTCACCTACAACGCCGGAGCCTCCCGGTTCGAGCCGGGCCCCACGGAGGGGGAGCAGTCCCTGGAGGAGCTCTGCGCCGCCGCCGGGTGGGAAAAGGTCTCCGACTGCTCCAAGATGCAGATTTATTCCACGGAGGACCCCGCCGCCGTCCCTCTGGAAACCGACGAGGCTCTGCGTCTGGAAAACATCCACCGCTGCATGCGGAAGAGCTTCCTCCCCGGCAACATTGCCGTCCTGCTTCTGATGCTCTTCATCGGCCGGGACTTCTTCCTGGCTCTGGTCACCTGGGACCTCTACGNCATGCTGAAAAACANCGCCTTGCTCACCGCCGGGGTCCTGNGCCTGGCGGAGGCGGCCCTCCAGCTCTACCTTCTCGCCGGTTATTTNCTCTGGCGGCGGCGGTCCCGCCGCTCCGTGGAGGAGGGCGGAACCTGCCTCNCGGCGGGCCGGTGGAGCCGGTGGGCCAACCTGGGCATGTGGGTCCTGCTGGTCCTGCTGGTGGCGGCGTTCCTGCTGTCGGAGCTGGACCGGGGGCACCGGGGCGCGGTGCTGTACTTCGCGGTGTACATGGCATTCTTCACCCTGATTAACATTCTGATGCGGGGGACCACGGCCCTGCTTCGAAAGAAGGGGGCTTCCAAGACCTCCAACATCGCCTGGACCCTGGCGGTGGATGTGGCCCTGTGCTTCACCCTCATCGGCGGGCTGATCTGGAGCCGCTATGAAACCGACTGGTTCTCCGACGAACGCCCCACGGGGGAGACTTACGAGTACCGGGACCAGAACTGGGACGTCTCTCCCCGGCAGGACTTCCCTCTGACCCTGGCGGAGCTCACCGGAGAAGAGTACGGCCACGTCCGCCGGGAGGCAGAGGACCTGGGCTCCGTCTTCATCCCTCAGCGGGNCNACCGGGAGACAGCCCTCCTGGGAGACGGACCCAAGGTCTGCGGGCTGGGCTACACCCTCTGGGACCTCTCCTCCCCCGCCCTCCAGGAATCCCTGCTGGAGNACCTTNTGGAGGACGACCCNATTAAATTCCGGAGTATGCTCCTCACCACCCTGCGCTATGTTCCGGAAGACCCGGTCCCCTGGGGGGCGGAAGCGGCCTACCGGCGCTACTATGACGAGGACCCCGGAGACAGCTGGCTGCTGGTCTGGCCGGGCCGGGCAGCGTCGGTCAGCCCGGACGCGGAGCCGTCGGACGCCCAAAAGGCCCTGATTTCCACCCNGCTGGCCCCGGAGGACTGTAAGGAGGAGACCACATGAAGGATCTCAAATACCGTTGGAACACCCTCTGCCTCTATGACTACCGGGGCGTGGAGGAACACCTCTCCGCCATGGCCGCTCAGGGCTGGCGGCTGGAAAAGGCGGGGAACGCCCTCTGGAAATACCGCCGGGCCGAGCCCGCGAGCCTTCGCTACGCCGTCACCTACAACGCCGGGGCCTCCCAGTTCAACCCCGGCCCCACGGAGGGGCAGGAATCACTGGAGGAGCTGTGCAATGCCGCCGGGTGGACCAAGGTTTGCGATTGGTTCCAGATGCAGATCTTCTCCACAGAGGACACGGATGCGGTTCCCCTGGAGNCCGACGAGGCCCTGCGGCTTGAGAACATCCACCGCTCCCTGGGGAAAAGCTTCCTGCTTNCGANNNTCATNNCGCTNNCCCTGGGGCTGTTCATGTCCTTCTCCTTCCTGGGTACGNTGTTCGTCAAACNCCTCNGCGTTCTGGAGCGCAGCGGCAGCCTCATCTCCGGGCCGCTGTTCGTCCTGATGGCCCTGCTGGAAATCTACACCCTCTGTCATTACTACGGCTGGCGGAGGCGCTCCCGCCGCTCCATCGAGGAGGGCGGGCCCTGCGCCCCCATCAGCACCAAGGCCTATCAGCGGATCAACCGCGCAGGACTGGTCCTGGTGGGGCTCTTTGTGGCGGTCTGGCTGGTGACGNAGCTCATCAGCGGCGGCAGGGGCTACGTGGTGTTCTTCACGGCGTATTTGGCCCTGTTCTCCTTGGTAGGGGCCCTAATCCGGGGAACCACGGCCTTTCTGCGGAGCCGGCGGGTCTCTAAGCGGTGGAACATCGCGGGCACCCTGGCAGTGGACGTGCTGCTGGTCTTCGCTATGATCGGCGGACTGGTCTGGGCCAGCATCCGCTTCGGCTGGCTCTCCGGCGGCAGCGGGGAGACCTACACCTACCAGCACATCAAATTCGACGTGCACCCCCGGGAGGATCTGCCCCTGACCCTCACGGATCTGACCGGAGAGACCTACCGCCACGACAGGCGGGAGCGGATGACCCAGGGCTCCTTCCTCCTGCCGGAACAGTCCTACCGGGAGTATGCCTTTCAGAACACCGGGGATGAGGACGAAACCACATGGCCAGGCTCCCTCCGTCTCAGCTATACCATCTATGAGCCCCGGACCCAATGGCTCCTGGAGGCGCTGATGGAAGACCTCCTGGCTGACGGCGACTCCCCCGACATCCCCGAGTTTTCCAAGACCTACCGCCCGGAGGACCCGGCCCCCTGGGGCGCGGAGGCCGCCTACCGGCAGTACTACCGCCAGGACGGCAAGGCCACGGACAACTGGCTCTTATGCTTCCCGGGCCGGGTGGTGGGCCTTGACCTGGACTGGCCCCCCACGGAGGAGCAAAAGGCCCTCGTCTCCGCCCGCCTGGGCCCGGAGGCATAAGAAAGAGGAGAGGCGTTTTGCCTCTCCTCTCTTTGCGCAGTCTCAGCCCTGGTCCCGCAGCACCCAGCCGTCCCCGCTGAGCATCAGCCGGTCGGCGATCATGGCGATGAACTCCGAGTTTGTGGGCTTTCCCTTGGTGTTGGACACGGTGTAGCCGAAGTACTTTTGCAGCGTCTCCAAGTCTCCCCGNTCCCAGGCCACCTCGATGGCGTGGCGGATGGCCCGCTCCACCCGGGAGGGCGTGGTGCCGAAGCGCTTGGCCACCGCCGGATAGAGCACCTTAGTCACCGCGTTGATGACCTCCATGTCGTTGACCGCGATGATGATGGCCTCCCGCAGGTACTGGTAGCCCTTGATATGTGCGGGGACGCCGATTTCGTGGATCACGTTGGTGACGGTGTTCCGCAAAGCGTGCACCCGGAGGTCCGGAGACGCGGGCCCCTCGAAAATGCCGTGCATCCGCTCCACAAGGGAGGCGGGCTCACAGGGCTTTGGCAGATAGTAGCACACGCCCAGCTTCTCCGCGTCCGCCAAGGTCTGATGCCCGCAGAAGGCGGAGACGATGATGGCCTTGGGGCAGCAATCCATCTCCTTCGCCGCNTTGAGAAGCCCCAGCCCATCNAGCCCCGGCAGGGCCACATCCATCAGCAGAAGGTCCGGCTTCCGCTCNTCAATCAGCCGCAGCGCTTCCACTCCGTTCCCGGTGGAAGCCGCCACGGTAAACTCACCGGCCTGCTCGATGGCCTCCTGCAGCATGGCGCGGAATTCCTCGCTGGCGTCCGCCAGAATTACAGTCCTTTGATGTTCCATGATGATTCCAAACCTTTCCTTCTTGATCGGCTGTCAGAGCGTCCTGACACTCTCAGCTCGTTTTCTTTAAAATAGCATAAATTTCCAGATTTTTCAAGACAGGATTACAAAAAAACAGAAGTTTTCTTCGACAATTTTTTTGTTTTCTGCGGCAAACCCCATATATTGTGCATTTTTTCCATTTTTCTGTAAGTTTCTACCAGGCCAGGACCGCTCCCTGGCGGGAAAACGCGGAACGGGGGCGGAATTTTACCGCTTTCCCTTTTGGGCAAACTGTGCTATCATAGAGGCTGTTACCAAATTCGGGCGAGGTGGGATTGCTATGGACCTAGCTGCGCAGCTGCGGGCCTTTCGGCCCTGGAACGAACAGGAGGAGCGGGACCGGGAGGCGCTGCTGCGCCTGCTGGAAAACGGACAGGCTCCCTATGGCCGAGAGGACCCGGCCCACCTGACGGCCTCCGCCTGGGTGGTGAGCCCCGGGCGGGACCGGGTATTGCTGGCCTACCACAACCTCTATGACTCCTGGTCCTGGCTGGGGGGCCATGCCGACGGGGAGCGGGACTTGCTGTCCGCGGCCCTCCGGGAGGTCCGGGAGGAAAGCGGCCTGGAGGAGGTCCGGCCCGTGTCCCGGGACATTTATTCCGTGGAGATTTTGACGGTGGACGGCCACGAGAAGCGGGGGCGGTATGTCTCCTCTCACCTCCATCTGAACGTCACCTTCCTTCTGGAGGCGGACCCCGCCGCCCCGGTGCGCCGCAAGGCCGACGAGAACAGCGCCGTGGCCTGGTTCGCCCTGGAGGAGGCCGTGGCCGCCTCCACAGAGCCCTGGTTTCAAACGCGCATTTACTCCAAGCTCAACGCCAGGCTGGCGGGCTATCCGCCNGTCCGCTGATGGAGGGCCCGCGCTGGGAGGCCCTGCGCCCCGGCGGCCTCCGCTTTGTCTATGGAAACGGGCAGCATCCCCCGGGGCTGGACAGCTTCCTCCTGTCCTCCCTGCCGAAGCTGAAACCGGGATGGAAGGTCTGCGATCTGGGCTGCGGCACGGGGCTGCTGGGCCTCCTTCTGCTCCAGCGCCAGCGGGCGCTGGCGGTGACGGGCCTGGACATCCAGCCGGAGGCCGTCCGCTTGGGGAAACTGGCAGCGGCGGAAAACCGGATGGAAGACCGCCTGTTCTTCCGGCTGGAGGACCTGCGGGAAACCGCCCTCCCCGCCGGGAGCTTTGACCTGGCGGTCTGCAACCCGCCCTC